>JBGPIG010000135.1:0-7240 GCA_041484745.1 Nitrospirota bacterium
ACATTGCCAGCGGGGAATTCCGGCATGCGGACGAGCGAGGTAAAGGCGGCGTTCTCAAAAAAGGCTGGGTACAGCATACGACGGTGGGGCGCGGGATGTGGCACTCGGAAATCAACAACCGTCAGGACCAGCCGATGCGTTTCATCCAGATGTGGTTCTATCCGTCCAAACGCGGCCTCGAACCCGCGGTGGAACAAAAAGCTGTCGAGAAGGCTGACAGGACCGACCGGTTCCTGCCGCTGGTATCGAACCGGGATGCGGGCAGCCTGCCGATCGTTGCCGACGCCGGGGTCTATTCCAGCTATCTGCATGCCGGGAAGTCAACGCGTTATAATATTGAAATGGGGCGCGGCATATATCTGTACGTGCTGGAGGGAGGACCCGTAACCGTGAACGGCACGAGAGTGCCGGCGCTGGGCGCGGCAATGATTATCGAAGAAACCGCTATTGATGTTGTTGCCGAACACGATGGGGAACTTTTACTGGTGGATGTGAAAAAGTAAGTGATTGCAATAAACGGGTTATGGGTCTCGTTCAAGCGCCTCAGCGGACCGGGATAATTCAGAAGCCGGGGTAAAGAGGGAACGAAAAATCCTCCGCAGTTATCGTTCAGATCATACGTTAAGACCGGAACTGTTTTTCCCCATGATGGTGATCATCATCTTTCTGCTCATCAGCCGCGTGTTCAGGAACGTCAGAAAACGATACAGCGGTCCGCTGATGATCGACGGCGTTTTTCGCGCTTGGAGTGCGGCGAGCGTTTCTTTCACCACCACCTCGGGCGGATAGCTTTTGCCGCTCGGTCCTGCCTTGATCCTGCCGCCCGTTGCCACAGCATGGAAGTTCGTGTCCGTCACGCCCGGGAGCAGGGCCATGACATACACGCCCCGGTCTTTATACTCGTACCACAGCGATTCGGTGAAATTCGTCACAAATGCCTTGGTGCCGGCATACACGGCCCCGCCCGGATAGGTCAGGAGGGACAGGGCGGACGAAACATTAACCAGCGCGTCCCCCGATGCGGCCTTTTTCAGGAATGCGTGGGAAAGGCGGACAAGGGCGTTCATGTTCACGGTCATGAGCTGTTCCTGCTGATCCACGGGAAGTTCGTCAAAGCGTCCGTAGATTCCATAGCCCGCGTTGTTCACGAGAAGCGAGTATCCGGTGTTTTCTACGTCTTCAACAACACGCCGGAGCTGGGCGGGGTCCGACAGATCTGCTGCCAGCACGCGATGGCCGGTGCCAAGTTCCTTAACCAGGCATTCGAGTTTGTCCTTGGAACGGGCAACACACGTGACGCTGTACCCGTCTTTTGACAGCGTCCGGGCAAAAACTGCCCCGATGCCGCTGCTTGCCCCGGTAACGAGAGCTGTTTTGTTCTTCATGTTCTCGGCCTCCAAAAAATTCGGAAATCTCAGGGAAGTGCGTGGTACGGATCGTAGAAATGCAGTTATCGGGATGTCCCTCACGGTATTCAGCGTGTCGTTTTACCCGAGTTGCCGCTCATCCGTCAACGCACATGCGGCTTCCCGGGTTTCTTTGTTCGGGCGGGTACGACGAGATCAGTCCGAGGTCTTGACCTGGGACCCTCCGTCGATGCTGAACCGCTCGACGACCTCCAAGTTGGCAAAACCATTCGTTGCGAATTCATGGATATATCGCTGCCGGATGGGCCCCTCCACAACCTGACGATCGCTGTCGCTCAGTGCGTTGAGGCGCTCGATCCCGCCCGCAATCTGCGCGGCGTCCCGCACTGATAATCTGTTTATCAGTTCATCCCAGAAGAGATGGTCGCCGAACTCATCGATCAGAACATGCGCCAGGGTGTTTTCTTCAAATTCCGAGGTCGGGCCGTACGTATGCGCGCCCTCATTTTGGCTGATCAGCCGGTCAAGTCCTTCTCCCCGTGCGAGGGCATAAAGCTTCTGAATAAGCGTCTGGTGCCGCTCGCTGCGCATGTCTTCTTCTCTCCGATGCCCGGACAGGACAACGTCGGCGATATGCAGGATGTCCAGCAGGTCGCGGTATTCTTTTGTCGAGATCTCGATTTTCATGGCTTTTGCCTTTCGGGGCTATCTGCGCAGTGACCCGTCTATTCCACCACCTTCAGAACGATCTTGCCCGTGGACTGCCTGCCCTCGAGCAGCAGGTGTGCCTTCTGCGCCTCAGCGAGCGGCAGCACGCGGCCGATGCGCAGCTTCAGCCACCCTTCCCTCATTGCGGTCAGGACATCTCCGGACCTGCGCAGAAGCTCTTCCCGAGTGATCGTGAAATTGACCAGGCTTCCCCCGGACAGGGAAATCGACTTCGTCATGAGGTTATTGGGAACAACGGGGTCAGCGGGGCCGCTGGCAGCGCCGTAAATCACCATGTGGCCGCGGACCGCCGCAGCCTCCAGATCGCCGGAGAACGTGTTTTTCCCCACGCCGTCGAGGATGAGTTCTGCACCGCGGCCGCCTGTCAGACGCCTCGTCTCAGCGGCAAAATCCTGTTGGGTATAGACTATCACATGATCGGCGCCCAACTCCCGGACCACTGCCGCCTTCTCTTCGGTCCCGACCGTCCCGATGACCGAAGCGCCGAGGCGCTTGGCCCACTGCACAAGAAGTCCGCCCACGCCCCCTGCCGCGGCGTGTATCAGAACGGTGTCGCCCGTTTTCGGTTTGCGGAATTCATGCATGAGGTAGTGCGCCGTCATCCCCTGCAGGGGGAAGGCCGCCCCTTCCGTAAATGAGAGGCCTTCAGGCAGCAGGATCAACTTCGACACGTCGATTGTCGTGTACTCACTATAACTCCCGAGGTGCCCGGTATAGGCGATCCGGTCACCGGGGCGAAACTCCGTGACCTTCTCTCCGACCGCTTCCACCACGCCCGCCGCCTCCAGACCGGGAATAAAGGGAAGTTTCACGGAATAGTTTCCCCGCCGATGGTAGATGTCCACGAAGTTCACGCCTGCGGCGTGGATCTTCACGAGCGCTTGGCTTGCTCCAGGCTTCGGCACGGGCACGGTGTCCGTCAGTTTCAGCACATCCGCGTCGCCGTAGCTTGAGATCTTTATGGCCTTCATGGTTTTCACCTCCGTTGATGGTAAACACAAAGACGCCCGGTCCTATGCCGCCTTTTTGACCTCGGCCTTTTGCTCCAACGCCGGCCTCCGCTCGCGGTCCTGCCGGTCTACCATCCATCCCGGATACTCGGGCGGCAGCGCGCTTGCGGCGTCAAGCTGGGCCACGTGCTCCGTCGAAAGCGCCACATCGCCCGCCGCAAGGTTGTCCTCGAGCTGTTCCCGTGTCTTTGCCCCGATAATGACGCTCGTGACGAAGGGCCGCGTCAGGAGCCAGGCGAGGGCTACCCGCGCAACGGAGATGCCCATCGCCCCGGCAACGGTGCGCAGGACCGCGAGCACGGTCTTCGTACGCCCGCGGTCAACGGGAGGAAAGTCGAACGTGGTCCGCCGCGCGCCCTCGGGCCCGGGCTTCTCCAAGTCATACTTGCCGGAAAGCAATCCGCCCGCGAGAGGGCTCCAGGGAAGGATGGCCAGGCCCTGGTCTCGGGCCAGCGGCACGAGCTCGCGCTCGATGTCACGGCCCGCGATAGAGTAGTACATCTGCGCGCTGACGAAACCCGAGAGGTTATGAGCGTACGCGTACGCGATCGCCTTCATTGCCTGCCAGGCCGGCAGGTTGCTGAAACCCACAGAGCGCGCCTTGCCGCTGCGCACCACGTCGTCGAGCGCGCGCACCGTCTCCTCGATGGGCGTGTCGAGGTCTACACCGTGGATCTGATAGAGATCGACGAAATCGAGCTTCAGGCGCCTCAGGCTGGCGTCGATGGACGTCATGATGTGGCCGCGCGACAGGCCCACCTGGTTCGGCCCCGGGCCGGTGCGTCCGCGGACCTTCGTCGCGACGATGATCTGATCACGCGGGCGGTTGAGCGCGGCGAGGGCCGCCCCCAGGTGCTTCTCCGCTTCGCCCTCGGAGTAGACGTCCGCCGTGTCGATGAAGTTCACGCCCCGGTCCAGCGCCGTGCCGATGAGCGCCTCGGCCTCGGAAACGGTAAGCTTTCCTATGGCCTCCCAGTACCCCTTCCCGCCGAAGGTCATCGTCCCGAGGCACAGTTCGGAGACATAGAGACCGGTTTTTCCAAGTAACCGATAATGCATAAGACCCTCCCTTCCTCCTTGCCCGACAAACTGCCGACAAACATCGTACCGGGTAGGATTGATACTGTTCTTTCTAACAAAAGTATAGCAAGGTTTTGGAGAAAGCGGTAGAGCTGCGGAATACGCGAAGCGCTCTTCATCCTTTTGGTCCTTTCATTCGCGCGGCTCCCCCTTTCCGGACCGCCTTGACATCAGTAGCGTACGTGCTACGCTTTAAATAAGAGCGCACGCTGTGCTGCTGAGGCGCTTTACCGCGTTCCAGGAAAGGGGGTACTACGGAATGTTCATTCGAGATTACGAATGGTATATCAGGCACCTGACGGAGCACGTCCACATGAAAACCACGGACGTTGTCATAGTGGAGAGCGTCGCGGAGTGGTGCAAAGAGCGCGGCATGCGGGAACGAGACAGGAACAAGCCGCTTAAGCTCGTGTCCGGGAACGGCGCAGGCCCGCACATGCTGATCGCCGAGATGATCGCCGACGAGGTCATTGAGGAAAGGATCAACGCCCTCCGCATGCGGAGCCAGCTCAAGAGCGTTGGGTTTGACCGGGTAGACCGGCTCAATTCTGCGACAAAGAAGCTCGCCTATCTTTTTCTGAAGGAATATGCATCGAGCATCTCGGAGTTGGCAGACGACGAACTATCTTCCGACGACTGGGTGTTCGAACAGATGGACCATCTGGGGATGTTCAACCCGTAAAATGTCAGGGGCTGTTTTAAAAATCGGGCGCAAACAATGAATCCGGCGGCTTCGGATTCACCAGGTACTTACGGAGAGAGAGTTCTCCGATTCTTTGTCCCCCGGCATGGTTTACGACCCGGAAGGGGGGCAGCGTCCGCCCACTTTCCTGAAAGTCGTGAAATTCTCTCCGCGCAGCCCATCATAAACACCTTTCCGGAGGCTCTTCAGGTCTATGTAAAACTTCAGAGCAGTACCCCCCCTGTCCCTGAACAAAAGAATAAGCACCCGTATGACTGATATTTTTGGAGTGAATCATCCTCTCCTTTATTATCGCGTTACGCTTTTCAGGGTTCGGCCCAAGGGTCACTTGAACAAATCCTGCGGGACGGATCCATTTGGTGAAGGCTTCTTGCACCTGACCAGACGTTATCGACAGGTACTGTTCGGCGGCACGCACCGGCTCATCCATGGGCAGGCCCTCCTGGGAACGGGCAAGCAACCCGCCGGCAATGCTGTCCGTACTCGCTTCTGAAAGAGGCAGCTGCCTTATGAGCAGGGTTTTGGCCTGCTGCAATTCGGCTTGCGTAAGAGGGGCGGTCTGCATTGCACTCAGGCTGCGTTCCACCACGGTACGGGCCTTGGCAGCGTTCGGGGGATCGCAGGCAAAGAAGACCCCGAAAAGCGAGCGGGCCTTCCCCGCGTCGATGAAGGACTCTACCGTATAGACCAGGCCGGATTGCTCACGCAGGTCGTGGTACAGCCGCGAAGCGTAAAATGCGCCTGACAGCACGTGATTGCCGAGCGCCAGTTTGTAATAGTCGGGGTGCGAGCGCGTGATGCCGATTGTCTCGGCCAATGTCACTTGGTCCTGGACCCTGCTCTCATCGGGAACCGTGGCTGCAAAGGACTTATTGGACGGCACGGCGGGGAGATCCGTTTCCGGCTTGTCGCCCTGCGACTCCCATGAACCGAGATACTTCTCAATGACGACCCTGGCTTGCTGGGGTGTTATTCGACCGATGACGACGATCGTTGTCAGGTCGGGACGAAACGCGGCAGCGTAATAAGACCTGATATCTTTTAACAACAGCTTGCTTACCGTCTCGGGCAAAGGCTGACGGAGCGACGGGTCATTCTTCGGGTAGAGCGCTTCGCGAAGTGCACGCTGTGAAAGATAGGAAGGGCTTTTGAGCAGACCGGGCAGCGCGCTCAATTTTTCCTGCCGCACGATCTCAAACGCGGGCGCGGGAAGTGCAGGGTGCAGCAAATTATCGGCCAGAAGCGCCATGCCGCGGTCAAAGTGGTCGGAGAGAACACTGAGTGAAAAACTCGTGCCGACCGAAATGGTTGCGCCGATATCGTCCTGCGCCTTCTGAAACGCAAGCCTGTCGAAGGACGTCGTGCCGTAAGAAAACAGGCTTTCCAGGACATCGGCGACCCCTTCCTTTCCCGAGGGCTCTTGAAGCTCAGGTTTGTTCTTGATCTGTCCCAGGACGGTTACCGTGGGGCTCACGCTTTCCGGTTGAACGATCAAACGGATGCCGTTGGGCAAGGTAGAGAGCGTCGGTTTGACTCTTGAAATAGGGATGCCGGGCACTGTTTCAAGTCTTTTCGCCCACTCAGGAAGTGCAGCGGGTTTGGTCTCCGTCGGGGTGAACGATTCCATGCCGCCAAAGCCTTTTGTCGACACCGTCTTTCCCGAGGGACGCGGTGTAAGAATTGCTGTAATCGCCGTATCATTCACCAGGTATGCCCTGAGAACGCGGTTCACGTCTTCCGCAGTCACTTTTTTGATCGCCGCGATATCGTCATCCGGAGAGGAGCGGCCCTCCACGGCAAGCGCTTGGGACCAAACCGCAGCAAGCCCGGAAATAGAGTTGACCTGAAATTCAGCGTCCGTAATCTCATGGCGCTTTGCGGCCTCAACAAGATCGGCCGGAACCCCGTTTTTCACGTAATCGGCCACTATTTTTTTAATTGCGGCGACCAGTCCGGAACCGTCCCCTGTGGTGGGAAATGCCGCTGTGGCGTACCCGAACGATGCTTTTGGAAGTGACCCGCCGTCGAATCCGGTGAAAAGCGCTTTTCCTTCGGTGACCAGCGTATAGAGGCTTCCCCGGCGACTGTCCAGAACATCAGACAGAATTTGCCCGGCCGCATAGTCGGGGCTGTCACAGCCGGGAAGACGGAAAGCTACGACGGCGAGCCCATAGGGAAGGTCGGTATCAAACGTGATCGAAGTCGGCCTGAGCGTCTCAAGATGAATATCCGGGCGTGGTGGTAAAGACCTTGCGGGGATCGATTCGAACAGCTCCTTCACCTTTTTCAGGGTCTTGGCGGGGTCTACATCTCCCGCAATTACGAGAATCGCATTGTTCGGCGCATACCAT
>JBGPIG010000136.1:0-7230 GCA_041484745.1 Nitrospirota bacterium
ATGGCGGAGAGGGTGGGGTTCGAACCCACGTTAGGTTTCCCTAAACACGCTTTCCAAGCGTGCGCCTTCAGCCGCTCGGCCACCTCTCCGTTTTAACGACAGTATTGAGTACGCAGTACAACGTTCAGAGTAAACATCCTGACATTATGTTCAGATTAAATACTCCGTACTTTAATGAAATCATGGCGGAGAGGGGGGGATTTGAACCCCCGGTGGAGTTACCCCCACAACAGTTTTCGAGACTGCCGCCTTCAACCTCTCGGCCACCTCTCCATGCTTCGCAAGTCTCAAAGAACCTACAGCGTCACTCTCCTGGGACTTACTTCTCAGTTTTGTAAAGAACGTTGTGAGCACTTCCCGACATTCAGCCTCAAGTATCCCGGGGGTGATCCGGTATACATGATTCAGCCTTCCGTCACGGACAACATCGTACACGGACCCAAGCGCACCCGCCTTGGGATCCCGGCAGCCGTACACGAGTCTACTGACCCTCGCGAGAACCAGGGCACCCGCACACATGAGGCACGGCTCAAGGGTCACATAGAGAGTGGCATCCGAAAGCCGCCACGTGCTGAGCTTTACCGATGCCTCGCGTAGGGCGATAGTTTCGGCGTGAGCCGTAGGATCCTGCCAGGTCTCACGCATATTATGTGACGCGGCAACAACCTCGCCATCCATGATGAGTACGGCGCCGACCGGAGTCTCTCCGCAGGCTGCGGCCTTCTCTGCTTCGGCCAACGCCAAACGCATGAAGTTTTCATCGGTCTTGTGTGCCGTTTGGACCATAGTTTTCTCAAAATGGTGCGCCCAAGAGGATTCGAACCTCTGGCCTACGGATTCGTAGTCCGTTGCTCTATCCAGCTGAGCTATGGGCGCAAAACAAAGCGCACAGACACGTTGCCGCATCTGTGCACCATGCTTGTGCAATCACGTTCATGCTACTACTTCGAAACCCCGCCCACAAGAGTGACACCGATCTTCTCGTGCGGGAAGGGATGAACGCCGGGATGCATGGCATAAAGCCAGCCCTTCCACTCTTCTTTACCCGTCTCCTGCACCGCCACCTGCACTGCGGGATTATTCGGCTTATCCGAAGCCGAAGTAATGTCCTTATCGCCCATTTTAAAGTCCGGCAGGAATGCAAGGACCTTGATCTTCATTTTCGTGTTCGGCACTGCAAGCTCGGAGCCCACGGCCACGGTGTATTCTTTTGAACTCTTTGCAGCCTTGTCCTCGACCGTCAACTTAACGGCCTTCCACTTCGCCGCCACTTCCTTGGGGACCATGACCTTCCGGTCAACCTTTGGCACGTTTGGCACATTGGCCATGCCTGGCATACCAGCCGGTGGTGTTCCGCCCTCCATGGGCGGATGTCCAGGCGGTAGTTGTGATTTCTCTTCCTTTTTCTTGCAGCCTGCGATCGAAAACGCGAGACTGCCCATCAAAATAACTGCCAGCAACCTTTTCATCCGATAATACCTCCTTGTGTATATTATAAAAGTCAAGAGAGACCATTCTCTAGCAAACATCGATTTCTTCCGCATCGGCGACTCTATTACAGGAAAGCCCGGACACGAAGAATCTCTGAAAAATGGCGGAGAGGCCGGGATTCGAACCCGGGGTGGAGTTACCCCCACAACTGCTTAGCAGGCAGCTGCCTTCAGCCGCTCGGCCACCTCTCCCCTAACAACAGTACTGAGCACGCAGTACAACGTTCAGAGTAAACATCCTGATCGTATCTTCAAATTCAATACTATGAACCGTGAACTCTGTACTCCGTACTTTAATAATAATCATGGCGGAGAGAGAGGGATTCGAACCCCCGGAGCTTTCGCTCAACGGTTTTCAAGACCGCCGCCTTAAACCGCTCGGCCATCTCTCCGGAAAAAATTTCTTGGTTCATTCTTGAAATTTTGAGTTCACGGCTTCCGCGGTTCGATTGTCTCTACTCCACCCATATACGGCCTGAGCAACTCGGGGATGATCACATTCCCATTGGGCTGCTGGTAATTCTCTAGAATCGCGACCACCGTGCGACCCACGGCAAGACCGGAACCGTTCAGTGTGTGCACAAGTTCGGTCTTCTTCCCCCCTTTGGGTTTGAACCGGATGTTCCCACGCCGGGCCTGAAATTCCTCAAAATTGGAGCACGACGATATCTCCCGGTACTTATTCTGCGCCGGGAGCCAGACTTCGATATCGTATGTCTTTGCCGCGGAAAAACCCAAGTCCCCTGTGCACAGTACGATTACGCGGTACGCAAGACCAAGCAACTGAAGCACCTTCTCGGCGTTCTGGGTGAGCTTTTCCAGTTCCTCGTAGGAATCCTGTGGACGGGCAAATTTCACCAGCTCCACTTTGTTGAACTGGTGCTGGCGGATAAGCCCGCGCGTGTCCTTGCCGTAGGAACCCGCCTCGCGGCGGAAGCACGGCGTGTAGGCTGTGTAGAGCAGCGGCAGTTTTTCTTCCGGCAGGATCTCGTCCCGATGGATATTCGTCACCGGGACTTCCGCTGTGGGGATCAGGAAATACGTTCCGTTCTCCACCTTAAAGAGCTCTTCCTCAAACTTGGGAAGTTGGCCCGTTGCGGTCATACTCGTCCTGTTCACCATAAACGGCGGCAAGACTTCGAGATAGCCGTGCTCCGAGGTGTGGAGATCGAGCATGAAATTGATCAGGGCTCGCTCGAGTCGTGCGCCCAGGCCTTTGTAGAGCGCGAACCGGGCGCCGGTGATCTTTGCGGCCCGGTCAAAATCGATAATGTCCAGGTACTCGGCCAGGTCCCAGTGCGGCTTGGGTTCGAACGAAAACTTCGGCGGCTCGTCGCCCTGCGGAAACCACCGCCTGATCTCCCGGTTGTCATGCTCGTCTTTACCGTCAGGCACCGAGGCATGCGGCAGGTTCGGAATAGTAAGCAGTATGTCCCGTTGTGCTTCCTCAACCTCACGGGTCCCGTTCTCAAGCGCGGAGATCTGGTCCCCTTCCGCTCGCATCTCCGCGACCCTGTCCTCTGCAGGCAATCCGGCCTTCTTGAGCCGACCAATCTCCTCCGAAACCTCATTGCGCCTGCGGCGAAGCGTCTCAATCTCCAGCTGCGCAGTGCGCCGCTTAGCATCGAGTGCGAGGAACTCCGTCAGGTCAAGCGTGATGCCCCGCCGGAACAACGCGGCCTTGACCGCTTCGGTATTCTCCCTGACAAATCGCAAATCAAGCATTTAAGGTAACATTCTCCCTATACGTTGTCAATAACTTTTCTTGAAGATCCTGGTCTCGAGCGCCCGGATTTTGATCTGGATGGCCTCAGGGTTCGTATACACGGGCTCAATCTCCTTGTAGAGCTTAAGCGCCTCTCCCAAGTCGTTGTTTGCCTCTAAGCACCCGGCGAGAGCGAACTTCGCCTTGATCGCAAGCTCCTTGTCCGCGCTGTTTTCAATTGTTTTCCGGTAAAAGCCCTCTGCCTTTTCCAGCTCGCCTTTTGTAAACGCAACGGTCCCAAGCCGGTAATAGGCGATACGTGACTGCGACCCGTTCGGAAATTCCGTCACCTGCCGCATCCAGACTTCCCGTGCTTCCTCCCCCTTGCCGAGACGGAAAAGATTGTCGGCGAGACTGTAAAGGCTTTTTTCCCGCACCTCATGGTTCGAGTACTCTGCTGCCTTGCGATATTCCTCAGTGGCGCGCCCGTAGTCGCTGTACCCAAGCTCGTAGATCTGGGCGATATACCACTGGGCCGCGGGCGCCATGTCTCTTCGCGGGTATCGCTTCAAGAGCAGACGGAGCGTCTGGAGCGCCTTCTCGGTCTCGCCGAGGTAAAGGAACTGCGTCACCCCTGCCCAGTAAAGCGCCTCGTCCGCCCGCGAGCTGGAGGGATGTTCCTTGACAAGCGCAAAATACAGTTTGACCGCATTCTGGTAGTCGCCGGCGTTCCAGCACTTGGTCGCGGCTTCGTACTCGTTCTGAGCCGTTTTGTCAAAAATTTCGCATCCCGCCAGAAGCGTTCCGAGCAGAAGAATTACCACTACCTTCTTCATGACGCGCTGGTATCCTGGTCTGCTGCCGGCTCAGGGGTACTCTTTTCCTGGACAGCCTCTTTTTCTTCCTCACGATCCACCACGATAGCGAAGCTCACCACCTTGTCACTTTCTTCAATATCGAAGAGTCGCACACCCTGTGTGTTCCTGCCCTGGACCGAGATGTCCTTGGCCCTGATGCGCAGAACCTTGCCGTTCGACGTGATCAGCAGTATCTCGTCGTCCTCGGACACCTGGGCCATGCCTGTGACCCGGCCATTCTTCTCGGTGGTCTTGATCGTAATGATGCCCTTGCCGCCCCGTCCCTGGCTGCGATAATCTTCAAGCGTGCTCCGTTTGCCATAGCCCTTTTCGGTCACGGTGAGAATCGTCGAGTCGTCGCGCACGATCTCCATGCCCACGACCTCGTTGCCTTCATCGAGACGGATGCCGATCACACCCTTGCCCGCACGGCCAATCTCGCGCACATCGGTCTCGGAAAACCGGATCGAAAGGCCGTCTCGGGTTCCGAGGAACACATCTCTCTTACCATCGGTGACCTCTGAAGAGATGAGTTCATCACCCTCCTCAAGCGTGATCGCGATGATACCCGAAGGCCGCGGATGGCTGTAGGATTCAAGTTCCGTCTTCTTGATAATGCCCTTCTTGGTCGCCATGAGGATAAAGTGGCCCGGCGTGAATTCCCGGACCGGCAGCGCTGCCGTAACACGCTCGTCCTGGCTGATCTGGATCAGGTTTACGATGGCCTTGCCCTTTGCCTGTCTGCTGGCCTCCGGGATCTGGTGCACTTTGAGCCAGTACACCCGGCCCTTGTTCGTAAAGAAAAGAATAAAGCTATGGGCTGACGCGGTGAAGAGGCGCTCGACAAAATCCGTCTCTTTGGTCTCCATCCCCATCTTTCCCTTGCCGCCACGCCGTTGTGCCCGGTAGGTTGTAAGGGGATTGCGTTTAATGTAACCGGCGTGCGAGATGGCGATCACCATCTCCTCATCTTTGATCAGATCCTCGATATCGATATCAGAGGCCTGGGCCACGATCTCCGTCCGGCGCACATCGCCGTACTCGGCTTTAATCGCGAGAAGTTCGTCCCGAATGATCTTCATCACCAGGGCATCGGAGCCGAGAATCTCAGTCAGCCGTGCTATCTCTTTGAGCACCTCTTCATATTCTGCAATAATTTTGTCCCGCTCCAGCCCCGTGAGCCGCTGGAGCCGCATCTCAAGGATGGCCTGGGCCTGAATCTCGCTCAGTTTGAACTCTCGGACAAGTCCGGTCCTGGCCTCGTCGGGATTTGCCGATGCCTTGATCAGTGCGATGACCGCATCGAGGTTGTCGAGGGCGATCTTCAGTCCCAGCAGGATGTGGGCGCGCTCCTCGGCCTTTCTCAGATCAAACTTGGTCCGGCGCACCACGACCTCGCGGCGGTGCTGGATAAAGTTTGAAAGGAGTTTTCGCAGGTTCAGCACCCGCGGCTGATTGTTCACGAGCGCGAGCATGATCACGCCGAAGGTAGACTGCATGGCCGTATGTTTGTAGAGCTGGTTCAGGATCATGGTCGAGATCTCGCCTTTTTTGAGATCGATCGCGATACGCATGCCCTCACGATCCGATTCATCCCGGATCTCCGAGATGCCGGTGATCTTCTTCTCTTGAACAAGTTCCGCGATACGTTCGAGCAACCGGGCCTTGTTCACCTGATAGGGGAGCTCGGTCACGATAATACTTTCGCGTTCTCCCTTGCCTTCTTCGATCGTAGCACGGGCACGCATTTGGATGATTCCGCGACCAGTTAAATAGGCCTGCCTGATCCCTTCGTAGCCGTGGATAAAGCCGGCCGTCGGAAAGTCCGGTCCCTTGATTACCGTCATCAGCTCGGGAATCGTGACCTCGGGATCGTCTATCATCATCACGAGCCCCTCGACAACTTCTGACAGATTATGCGGCGGGATATTCGTGGCCATGCCCACGGCAATGCCGGCAGAGCCGTTGATCAAGAGGTTCGGTACGCGGGTCGGGAGGACCAACGGTTCGACCGTGGTATCGTCAAAGTTCGGGGTAAAATCGACCGTCTCCTTGTCGATGTCCGCGAGCAGTTCTTCCGCCAGCTTCGTAAGCCTGGCTTCAGTGTATCGGTAGGCCGCTGCCGGGTCACCGTCCACGGAACCGAAGTTACCCTGGCCATCAACGAGCGGATAGCGCATGTTGAAGTCCTGAGCCATCCTGACCATGGTGTCGTAGACCGCGCTGTCGCCGTGGGGATGATACTTTTTCAAGACCTCGCCGACCACACCGGCGCTCTTGGAGTACTTTTTGTTGTGCAGGAGCCCTTCACGGAACATGGCGTAGAGAATCCGCCGGTGCACGGGCTTCAGGCCGTCACGCACATCTGGAAGCGCCCGCCCCACGATCACACTCATGGAGTAATCGAGGTAGGAGGTCTTCATTTCCTGTTCAATATTGATCTGTGATTTTATTTCCTGAGGTTCCATAATGTAAGAATGTAAGGGCAATCTCCGTACTGTTACACGTCCAGATTTCTCACTTCCAGCGCGTGGCGCTGGATAAAGGCGCGGCGCGGCTCGACCTGGTCTCCCATGAGGATGGTGAAAATCTCGTCGGCCTTGACCGAGTCCTCGATCATGACCTGGAGAAACGTCCTTTTCTCCGGGTCCATAGTCGTTTTCCAGAGCTGCTCGGGGTTCATCTCGCCTAAACCCTTATACCGCTGGATCGTCAGGCCCTTCTTGCCAAGCTCGAGTACGTAGTGGACAAGCTTGCCCGTATCGATAAAACTCTTTCCTTCGCCTTTTTCACGGACGGTATATGTCGGACCAGCAAGCCCGAGCAGCGCCGGCGAGAGGCTCTGGAGCTCCCGGAACTCCGGCGTGTTCACGAAGTTCTCATCAAGCATGATGCTCGAGTGTGCAGCGTCGTATCTGGAATCAAAACGAAGGCGCAGTGCCTGGTGTTCCTCATCCGGCTCGATCGCCCACTCGGTCCTGGTCTTGGGATGGAGCTTTTTAAGATACTCCTCCACAGCAAGGGCCATGGCCTTGAGCTTGCTCTCTTCCTTGAGGTCCGCTTTGGTGAATGTTTTATCAAGTAGGAGCGAACGCAGGACCATCACGTCCAGCCGTTTCCTGCGGTACTTGTCGAGGGTCCGCTCGAACTGCACAAGCTTTTTAAGCGTCGCCGTCAG
>JBGPIG010000137.1:0-7191 GCA_041484745.1 Nitrospirota bacterium
CTCGCTCTTAATGATGTCCAAATACTCCCGGACCTGTTCATCTGCCCCGGGCAGGACCGTCTTGAGATAGTAAACAGCATTACTGATCACCCCCAGGGGGTTGCGCAGCTCATGCCCCACGCTGCCGGAAAGCTGCCCAAGTATTGACAGCTTCTCCTTACGGACCAGCTCTTCCTGAGCATCAAGCAGCTGCTTCGTTCGTTCCTCGACTTTCCGTTCCAGTTCCGCGTTTAACGCATTGATCTCTTCCTCGGCCCGCTTGCGCTCGGTGATGTCGGCGGCATAATGCACAGATCCGTATAATTTTTTATCAGGCGTGTAAAGAGGGGATACGGAGATGATAAAATATCCGCCTAATCGCTCCTCATAAATTTCCGTTGAATGGGACTGTCCATCGGCCAGCAATTTGGAATGGGGGCAAAACGCCGCTGGTTCATTTTTGTCGTGTACGGCTTTATAGCAGGTGAGTCCTACCGCCTCCCGCGGCGTAACTCCCAGTTTGTCGGCCATGGACTTGTTGGCCTTTAGTATCTTGTGATGAGTATCCAAAATCATAATAGGGGCTGCAATAGAATCAAAGGTGTGTTCCCACTCCTGCTCGGCTTTTTTTATTTTGTCTTCGGCCCGCTTTCGCTCGGTGATGTCTATGCCGATTCCCCTGATTCCGACAGGCTTGTTTTCGTGAATCATAGGAGAGGCAAAGGTAAGAAGGGGAAATCTGCTTCCATCTTTTTTCAGGGCGGTATATTCGATACCCTCTATTTGTTCACCGGGCAATCCCTTCTGAATATTCTCGATGACCCTGTCCCGATCTTCAGGGATAAGCATCTGAAGGGCGTTCAATCCCTTTTCTAAATCGTCCTGCGCATATCCGAATATTCTTAATCCATAATGATTGGCGAACGCAATATCGCCTTTTCCATCTATTTCGTAAACGATCTGCGGCAATAATTCAGCCAGGTCTTTATATTTTTTTTCACTCTCCTTCAGGTCAAGCGCCATGGCATTGAACGCCTTCGCCAGCTGCCCGATCTCGTCATCCGACCGGGCTTTGACTGACACGTCCCTGTTTCCTTTCCCGATCTCGGCAGCGGCCCCGCTCAGCTCGTGCAGAGTTCTCGTGGCCGCGAGCGACACAAGAAAAGTGCTGATGGTTACGACCAGACCGAGGCCCAGGAACAGCGCAATAAACTTTTTCGCCTGTGCGTTTGCGGCGGCAAATGCGGTTTTGGCCGGGACGCAGAGCGTCAGGACCCACCCGGTTCCCTTGAACGTATCGTGGCCCCGCTCCCGGGCGAAGGCCGTGATCTCATCTTCTCCCTGGAATGCGTGACGTACGCTTCCCACGCCCTCATCCTGCGCAAGCGGTCCTTTGATTTTTTCCCAATCGCCCGATTGTTCCCGAAGCATGCCTTTCCCGTGGTAACTCGAATAAAGGATCATCCCGTTCGCATCCAACAACTCCACTCTCACAGGTTCATGGTAACTGCCGCTTCGGAAAGTCTGATCAGCGATCTGGTGGATACTTTCGATCGGCATCCGGGAAGCGACAACGCCGAACCTCCGCCCTTGTCGGTCTCTGACCGCTGCGACAAAATGGATCACTATCTGTTTGGTGGCCTGGGATTCAGTGATCGCCATGACCATGTCCCTTCCCCCCGCGATTTCAAGCCAGTACGCCGTCAACGCGTGCTGCTTGCCGATATCGTTCCCCGACGTATCCGCGATCCTTTCTCTGTTCATGTTGAAAAATGAGAGTGAAGAATAGCTCCGATAGCTCTTCTGGTATTCACCCAGCCTTTGGTTAATCTGCTGAGGAGTCGAAGTCCGCGAGCGGACCACCGTATCGGCGGCCAGGACACTCATGTCCGCAAACCGTTCGAAGAGCGTCCGGTCAATTTTGTCGACGATCTGGAAGGCCTGCCCTTCCAGACGTTCCCTCACGTTCTGTTCAATAATCCCGGTCGTCGACGTATAGACGAGATAGAACATCACGCAAAAGCCGACCAGGAGCAAAATTGTTATCAAGATACTGAGCCTGGTTGAAAATTTCATAGATGCACCTCGCCGGTCTACTCTTACTTCGGCGCCGATACATATCTTCGCACAACCCCCGGCAGCTTCCTCGTATCGATCGGCTTCGCGATGTAATCGTCGAACCCCGCCTCCATAAATCGTTCTTTATCGCCATACATGGCAAAAGAGGTGAGGGCGATCAATTTAATATTCCTGGTCAGGGGATCGTTCCTGATGATCCTTGCCGCGCTCATTCCGTCCAGTACCGGCTTCTGGATGTCCATCAAAATCAGAGCGGGCATCTGCTGTCTGGCCATGTTCAAACATTCTTTACCGTCACGCGCCTCGATGACCTCGTAGCCATGATACAGCAGTATGTCACGCACCAGGATCAGGTTCTGTTCATTGTCTTCGACGACCAATATTATTTTTGACATACATCCTCCGTTATTCGGCGCCCTTTGAAAAACGATTTTCAATAATCAAATTGCAATTCAGTCTGAATATTCGAGTTTGGTGCTTGGAGATTACTGGTAATTTGTCGTCAGTTATTTGGTATTTTCGCATTCTGGCTCTCGACTCCTGCCTGCCGACTCCTGCCTTATTGGTATCGCAAAGCTGAACTTGCTCCCTTTCCCGAATTCACTTTCAACCCATATTCTCCCCTGGTGCAGATCGACCAGCCTTCTGGTCAAAGCAAGCCCGAGCCCGGTTCCTTCAATGTTCTTCGTGTATGCCGATTCGAGCTGGGAAAAAGGCTTGAAGAGTTTTTCGATGTCCTCGGGCTTTATGCCGACGCCGGTGTCGGCGACCGAGATTTCGATGAAATCTCGGTCGAGTTCGGAGCGCTGAGTTCGTAGTTCGGTAACTTCATTATTCCTGACTCCTGACTCCTGACTCCCGACTCGTCGCGCGGCGACGCGCACGGAGCCCCCCTCCGGCGTAAACTTAACGGCATTGGAGAGCAGATTGAACAGTACCTGCTTGAGCCTTCGCTCATCCGCCTCGATCTCGATGCCTGCATCCGGATCTATCACACAATCGAGCTTAATCCTGTGCTTCATCGCCTTTTCCTTCAGCATCGTGATCGACGTGTTCAGTTCGTCTTCTATCAAGAACCTGCTCAACTCAAGTTCCATCTTGCCCGCTTCCACCTTCGACAGGTCGAGAATGTCGTTGATGAGATACAGCAGGTGCTTGCCGCTTCCGTAGATGTTTTTCACGTAATCCTGCTGCCTTTCATTGAGCTTTCCGTACAACTCATCTTCCAGGATCTCCGAGAACCCGATGACGGCGTTCAAAGGTGTCCTGAGTTCATGGGACATATTGGCAAGGAAGTCCGACTTGGCCTTATTTGCGGCATCAGCCGAAATCCTGGCAACTTCAGCCTCCTGATATAATTTCCCTTGGGTGATGTCCCGAAAAATTACAACTATACCCGTGAGCGCATCGCCTTCTCTGATAGGCGTTGCTATGTAGTCGATGGGGAATTTCGTGCCGTCCTTTCTCCAGAACACTTCATCAATACCGCTGTATGTTTTGCCGGCTCTGCAGGCCTTGGTAATGGGGCACTCTTCCTCAGGATAGGGACCGCCGTCTCTCTTTGAATGATGCCATGTTGTGTGGCCCGACCGGCCTATGAGCTCTCCAGCGCCGTAACTGAACATTATTTCTGCGGCAGGATTCGCAAAAGTGATCCTTCCCTTCGCGTCCTCGCCGATGATGCCTTCACCGGCCGATTGCAGAATCATTCCGTACTGATTTTTGAGACGGTCAAGCGCCCGTTCAGCCCGCTTGCGCTCGGTGACATCGCGTATGTTGCATTGAATCACCTTTTTATGATCGACATAATAACTGTTGCTCACGAACTCCACATCGATACTCCGTTTGTCCTTTGTTACCAGAGGCAGGTCTTCGTAACGTATATATCCATCCCTCTGTAATTTCGAATAGGAATCCTTGCTTAATCCGGCATCCTTAAGTTCGCCGATATCCCATAGTCTTTTCCCCAAAAGCTCTGTCTGGGAATAGCCCAGCATTTCCAATAAGAACGGATTGATGTCTGCTATCACGCCTGTGTCTGCATCGAGAATCAATATCCCGTCCTTTGCCGATTCGAAGAGACGCCGGTAACGAATCTCGGAGGACTGCAGCGCTTCTTCCGCCCTTTTACGCTCCACAAGCTCTAGCTGGATCCTCATATTAGTATCAACAAGTTCAGCCGTCCTTTCCCTCACCATTTCTTCGAGCCATTCGTTTGTATTTCTCAGTTTATTTTGCGCCTCGATCAGTTCAATGTTCTGGTAATAAGCGTTTTCATACGTGGAAAGCAGGAGGTCCAGGATCTGGAGGCGCTCGGCGGTGATGAAGTAGTTCTCGCCGGAGAAGAATACGTTGATGCCCATCTCGGCATTGGTGTCTTTGCGCAGTTCGTAATTCGCGATCAGATACTGGATCCGGGACACGAGGTATCGTTCGTCATAGGGCTTTACGATAAAGTTGTTCGCGCCGCACTCCAGGCCCTTTATCACGTCCTTGGGATCGGTCAAGGTGGTAACCAGGATGACGGGGATATATTTGAACCGCTCGTCGGCCCGCAAGCGCTTGCAGAGCTCATAACCGTCCATCTCCGGCATCACAATGTCGCTGATGACGATATCAGGCAGATTCGAGTTCAGGATTTCGAGGGCCATTTTCCCGTTGGGCGCGGCGATGACCCGGTACCCCTTTTTCCCCAGGATGTACTGCAGTTTCTCCGCCTGGGTTGGACTGTCCTCGACGATAAGGATCTCTACGGGTTTGTTTTCTGCCTTATTATTACGCATGGCGCGACTCCTTTCTTACAGAAGGGCAAGGGAGCTGAAGAGCTCGGGAGTAAAGGGGCTTGGGGGCAAGGGTGAATTCAATACGCCCCTCTGCTCCCCTGCCCCTCCGCCCCCTTTACCCCTTCGCATTCCCCAGTTCCGCCAACATGGCCGTGATTTCCCCGGGAGGGAGCACGTACTGCGCAGCTCCAAGCCGCACCGCTTCTCCCGGCATGCCGAATACAATGGAACTTTCCTCGTTCTGGGCGATGGTGAGCGCCCCTTTGTCTTTCATCAGCTTCAAGGCTTCGGCCCCGTCCTTGCCCATCCCCGTGAGCAGAACGCCTGCGGCGTTCTTTCCAAAAACCTCGGCAACGGAGCGAAAAAGACAGGAAACGGAAGGCCGCAGACCGTTCTCGGGAGCATCGCCGGTGCATGCCAACCGTCCTCTGCCGTTCGCCTTCATCTGGGCGTTGTCGGGCGCTATATAGACGCGTCCCGGCAGAATTTCGTCGCCGTCCGCGGCGACCTTGACATGCAGGGCCGTGGTCCGTCTCAGCCATTCCGTGAAACCCTCGATAAAACCAGAGGCCATGTGCTGAACGACCAGCACCGCGACGGGAAAATTTTTGGGGAGACCGGACAGGATCGCCTGGACCACCGGTGGCCCTCCTGTGGAGGCGCCGATTGCGACGATCTGAATATTGCCCGGCGTCACGGGCGCGGGTAATTCGCGCGCCTGCCCAACCGCTTCTTCCTCGCGGCGTCGCGGCCAACGCCGCACCACTTTCACTTCCGCCATGAGCTTCATGGTCTTGATGAGGTTCTTCACCTGCGCCTCGTGGTCCGGATGGCCGATGCCCTGGGGCTTCTGCATCAAGGTGAGCGCCCCAGCCTGCAGCGCCCGGAACGAAACCTCCACTTCCCCGATGTTCGAACTGGCGGTGATGATCACGATGGGAACGGGGTTCGATTCCATGATCAGGCGCGTCGCCTCGAAACCGTTCATCTTCGGCATGTTGGCGTCCATGGCGACGATATCCGGCCTGCAGCGGGCGACCGCGGCGACGGCCTCGTCCCCGTCGCTTACCGTGCACACGACACGCATGCCGGGATCGGCGTTCAAAATATGGACCAGCAGTTCCCTGGCCACGGGCGAGTCTTCGACGACGAGCACGTTGATGATCGGCCGGGGAGCGGGGGTGCTGAGGGGCATGGGAGCATCTTCCTTACTCATCCGTTCCTCCCCGTTTTTTCAGTAACCAGGGTTTGGGATTAGCAATCATGGTCACCAGTTTCCCTAGGATCCGGTCATACATCTCATGAAGCTCCTTGCCGGCATCTTTATTAAGGTAGTCGCATTGAGCGGCAAATTGAATCCATGTCTGCGTCTCCGCCGCCTCGGATTCCGCATCGCTTAACTTGCCGATAAATGCAGCTTCATAACGCCTCTTTCGCCACGCTTCGGTCAGATTCGCGCAAACCGACCGGGACGATCTTCTCATCTGATCCGTCAAGGAGTATTTTTCTTCTTTCGGAAATTGCTTTGACGCTTCAAATATCCTCATCGCCGCATCAAAGGCCAATTGATACGTTTCCAATTGACTGTGACGCTGAATAGGTTTTCTATCCATCATCTGTCCTCCCCCCCTCTCCCCTGCCCCTCTGCTCCTCTGCCGTCACAACAACTGCCTCACCACCTCAAGCAGGTTGCTCTGCTCGAAGCTGCTCTTTACGATATAGGCATTGGCGCCTACGTCGATGCCCCTCTCGCGGTCTTCGCGCGTATCGAGCGCGGTCACCAGCACCACCGGCAGTTCGGAGAGCTTTTTGTCCGACCGTATCTTCGCCACGAGTTCGAACCCGTCCATTCTCGGCATCTGTACGTCCGATACGACAAGGTCGAATGGTTGTGTCCTGAGCGTCGTAACGGCGTCCACGCCGTCAACCGCGGTCTTGACGTCGTAGCCGGCTGAATCGAGGATGTTCTTCAGGAGCGACCGGGACGTGATCGAGTCCTCCACGACCAGGATAGACCTTCGCTTCGCTTTGTCCTCGGGGACAAAGCGGAGTGGAGAGGGGACCGTGACCTTTACGGCGGACTTCATCAGATCGGGGACGTTCAGAATCAAGACCGCCTTTCCGCTTCCCAGGACCGTCGCGCCCGAGATGTTCCGAACGCGCGAAAGCTGCCTGCCGAGGGCTTTCACCAGGACTTCCTGGTCCTGGAGGACTTCGTCCACCTGGAACGCCATGAGCTTTTCCGCCGAACCGAGGACCACGGCTTGCAGTGCGGCCCCCTCGCTTGCTATTACGAATGACGATGGACGATCGCTTCGCTTGGACGACGGACGATTTACCAACTCGTCCC
>JBGPIG010000138.1:0-7125 GCA_041484745.1 Nitrospirota bacterium
GACCGTGAACCGGGCCAGGGAGCTTCTCGAGTCAGACCCGTATGCCAAGATGTACGACCCCGCCGCGCCGCAGAAGGTCTCTGCTTACAGCCTGGGGCTCACCGAGAAGGACCGCGAGACCACGATCAAGTTGTAAAAAAGAAGTTTGAAGTTTGAAGGGTGAAGTTTGAAATAGGTTCCTGAACATCACAGATGATCAGGAACCTATTTTTTATGGGCAATGCGTAGGCCCATTGTCGTACCATTTCGCTTAGGATCGCGAGAAGGGAATCAAGGGTTTCATCGCATTGTTGTTTTTCTGCACATCCCCTTCGCGTCCTGAACTAAATTTTTGACCCGTCTAAGGCCACGTCCGCTCGCCCGCGCAAACTCGGCCTTCGGCCTCAGACATGCGCGTTCGCCCTCCGGGACGCTTCCTTAGGCCAAGACGGGTGCCCAGGAATTTCGTAGGGCCGCTCCAGGGACATGCGGGGTGGGGTAAAGACTGAAAAAACCGCTTCAATCTTTAGCTTTTCCAGAAACCGCTGCATCCTGTGAACGGCGGTGCAGAAAAAAAGAAAAGATTGGTGGAAACCTGCCGCTACAGTTCTTCTTTCTCACAAAGCATCTCATTGGGACAGAACCGGCATTTGTTCTCATCCTTCGGCGTGGAGGGGAACTCACCCGCAAGGATGCCTTCGACCGCTTTTCGGGCCTTGTCAATGCTCTGCTTCAATATCGTTTCGAATTCTGCGGCACTCTTGGGGCTGGCCTTGGGTTTTGACGACGGATGATCATCGCGGGCTTCTTTGTTAAAAAGAACGACATCCCGCGCGCCCGCGCCGGTCTTCCCCGCAAGATCGTAATAGGCGAGGCCGATGGGATTGGTGATCAGGGGCCCTTTGCCCCGTAAGGCCGTCCGCGCCATGACCGCGTAGACCGGGAGCTGGAAGATGTCCTGGTCAGGCGTCATTTTGGGTAATGGGTAATTCCCGGTCTTATAGTCTACTATGACGAAGTTTCCGTTTCCGTCCACGTCGATCCGGTCGATTGTTCCGCGTATCGTAACAAGCTCTCCGTGTGAAAGCGGAAGCGTGAAGGACTCGATCTTCTGTTCGAGGAATTCCGGAAGCATGCCCTGTTTCCAGAACGCTTCCTCCGCATCAAGAAAACGCTCGGCCATGACATCCAGAAATATGTTTTTCTCACGTCGGTTGCGGACCGTGTCCGCGTCTTTATCAAAAGCCGAAGCGGCCAGGTCGCGCAGCAGTTCCTGGGCCTCTTTACGGTCCTCCCGGGTGACCGGCTTCTTCCAGGACAGATAAAAGTTGCGCAGGATCGCGTGGACCTTGCTCCCCCGGTCCAAGGGTGAGATGTCCTCGGTCACTTCCTCGAGGGGTTCAAGGCGGAGGATGTACCTGACGAAATAATCATAGGGACAGGTGAGGTACCGGTCGAGCTCGGTGACCCGGAATTCGCTCTTGAGTTGAGGCGGAAGGGCGGGAGTTGTTTCCGGCGGAACGTCTGCGACTGCGGACCTGATCCCGGCAATGCCGTCGATGGTCGCGGGTATCCTGTCCGTAAGCCCCGTCCGGTCCCCCGCAAGACCGATCGCTTTCGCCAGCTCCGGAAGACTATTGCTCTCCTCGATCTTGAGACTGAACTGGATGCCTGAAGACGTCGTGAGCAGCCCGGCTTCGCGCAGCGGGCCGAGCTCTCTCAGGAAAGGCGACGGTACGGTGGGCCTGTCTCCCTCGTTCTCGGGATAGGTGAGGGTGACCTTTTCAGCGGAAAGCAGGATGCGGTAGAAATGATAGGCCGCGGTCAGGCGCGCTTTTTCAAGCGTGCGTACACCCATGGTCTCGAGCGTCCGCTCGGGCAGAAAGATGTTCTGCGGCAGGCGCTGGGGAAACGTGTTATCGACAAGCCCGCCGAGATAGATCTCTTTCCACGGGTGCCCCATGCTTTCCTCGAGCCCCAGGATCTGGACCCCGCCTTCGTCCTCGGGAGGGACCTGGAAACGGGTGTGCATGAAGGTCTTCTTGAGCAGGAACAGCCATTCGTTGAACGTATAGGAATATTCCGGGAAAAGCTTTCCTGCCCGGCTGAGGGAGGCAAGGGTCTCAGTCAGCTTCCTATAGGCCTGGAGGTTGATGTTGAGCGGGCCGTGGATCAAGTCGACGCGTGCGCCGAGTTCCGACCAGGCAAGGAGGGTCGTAAGACGTTCCATCCACTGATACAGGGTCGTGGGGTCCTTTGCGCAAAAGGGTTCGAGCGCGCTGAACAGGTCCCTCAGGGGTCCGGTGAGAATGTCCCCGCCGTCTTCCGCCGGGACACGATACGTGAGCGCCGAGAGCACCCGCTCCCTGCCGCCGAGTATCCTTGCGTCCCGCATGAGCCGGTCGAGCGCCGGTGCGATCGCTTTGTTTTCAGAGAATTTCAGAAAAGCCGAACTCAAGACCCGTATGAGCGAGGGGCCGGAGAAATCCTCCTGGCATGCGCGGAGAAGCGACACCACCGCCGTGGCCACCGGCGACGAACTGAGCTGCCTGCCGAGGGCGCGGTTGTAGGGAATGCCGTAGTCGTTAAAGATCTCTTCCACGAGCGGGCCGTATTCTTCCAGCGCGGGAAACGCAACGAGGATGGCCTCCGGGGCCATGCCGCTCCTCAATGACCTTTTTACCCTGCCGGCAATGAGCGATACTTCCTCGCGCGTATTGATCGCAGAGAGCAGGCCTAATTTTTTTGAGAAGGACGAGAGACCGGGCGCATTCGTTATCGCGTCGTGAAAGGGTTTTTCCGAGAACAGCGCCCGGGAGAGGAACAGGTCATCGCTGTTCACGGCAGTCGCCGTCGTGCCGGCTGTTGTCCCGAACTGCGAGAGGAAATCCTTCGTGATCCTGAGCGGGTGAAACTCGCCGGCATGTTCGACACTCTCGGCCGACGGCGCTTCGATGAGGCACGTGCACTTCCCGCTCTCCGCTACTTTCCGCAGGATGCCGGCTTCAAGGGTGCCCGCATCCTGAATGCCGTCAATGATGATCTCCCGGTAGGGTGCGATCCATGACGCATCGAACCGGTTGAGGATGGTGAGCCTCATGCCCGCGGGGTCGGTCAGCGCCCGCTTCTCCAACACGTTCATATACCGGCCATAGACATCAACGAGCAGTCTTACCTGGGGCTTGTCGCAAAAATCGGCGCCGTTGATTTTAAGAACAAGGTCCTGGGGCGTCACACCCGCCGCCGAGAGTTGTTCGATCATCTTCGCGAGTGCGGCGGAGAGCGACGGCGCAAGCAGGTCCGGGCTCTGGTTGAATTGAAAATCGCCCCTGAGGCGTTCCTTGACCAGGCCCTCGAGCAGGACCAGCCTGCTGTTCTCGTCCATAAGCCGCGGACCCGGGATGCGATCGGAAAGCTTTTGGACGAACTGGTGGAGTGTCTGGACCTCGGGCTGGACCAGCGCGGCTGAACCCTGTTGCTCCACGAGCTTCAGGAACAGATTGCCGTACATCCTCTTCATGCGTGAAGAGGACACGAGGATCAAAACTTCGTTATAGATGAACGGCGGACCCGGTCGTGATGAGAGGACGCCTTCCATGATGCGATTTTTTTCCGTCCAACCCGCATCCCCGTATGGAATCATGATGTATTTCATTGCGTGATGATTATGCCACAAGTCCCGTAAATAGACAATGCGATTGCAAGCCCCCGAGCGGAGTAAATATTATTGACAATGATTGGTGCATGGTTTATTATTGCAAACAGTTCAAACAGTTGTTATATGCAGTATCGAATTAACGAAAAAACGTGTACAGGATGCGGGACCTGTCTGGATGTGTGTCCGACCGAGGCGATCAAGCTGCAAGACGGGTGTGCGATCATTTCGATAGAATGCATTGACTGCGGTGCGTGTCCGCGTGTCTGCCCGGAAGGCGCGATCAAACAGGGTATTCCCGCGGTTGTTAAAAAATCTCGTAAATCGGTTTGAAGGAGGTTGTAATGGCTGAAGCGGTGACGAGTGCAACATGGGAGCAGGAAGTTCTGAAAGCGCCGGGTCTTGTTCTGGTCGACTTCTGGGCCGTATGGTGCGGGCCGTGCAGGATGGTGGCGCCGATCGTGGACGAGATAGCGAAGGAATATGAAGGCAAGATCAAGGTCCTGAAACTGAATACGGATGAAAACCCAGACGTGGCCGGCAAGTACCGTATCATGGGCATCCCGACGCTTATGTTTTTCAAGAACGGTCAGACCGTGGACCAGGTCGTAGGCGCCGTGCCCAAGGCCCAGCTCAAGACCAAGGTGGACATGCTTCTCGCAAAGTAATTTTTCAAGTATCGATGGAAAGGGAAACGCATTCGATGTTCAGAAACGTAGTGGTGGCCGCCATCCTCGTGATGGCGGTCCTGGTCGGCTGTACAAACAAGAGCGGGCAGTCGAACGGCACCGCGTCGGATTTTTCGCTCCAGGACATGAGCGGGAAAACCGTCAAGTTGTCGGATTACAAAGGCAAGGTGGTCCTGCTTGAATTCTGGGCCACCTGGTGTCCACCGTGCCGGGCGTCTGTCCCGGGCCTTGAAAAGCTCCACAATGCGTACAAGGACAAGGGGCTGGTCGTGCTCGCTGTTTCAATGGACCAGGGCGGCTGGGATGTCGTGCAATCATTTGTGGCGGAATACGGCATTACCTACACCGTGC
This sequence comes from Nitrospirota bacterium, assembly GCA_041484745.1. GTDB lineage: Bacteria > Nitrospirota > UBA9217 > UBA9217 > UBA9217 > JALNZF01. The sequence continues at coordinate 4,675 of JBGPIG010000138.1, forward strand.
TCAAAGGGACCGATGAGGTCTCCGAAAAATACCAGGTGCGCAACATCCCCATGCTGCTTGTGCTGAATAAGGAAGGCAAAATATCCAAACGGTATATGGGTTTTGGTAATGACGACGACCTGGAAAAGGACATCAAGGCCTATCTGTAAGGTGACGGCGCGTTGTTGCATCTTCTGTTTTCGGAGTTGACATCCGATATACCCGCCGCTATAATGATTTTCGAATGCGGGCGTAGCTCAGTTGGTAGAGTACAAGCTTCCCAAGCTTGGTGTCGCGGGTTCGAATCCCGTCGCCCGCTCCAGTAAACAGAAGACAGAGGGCAGACGACCGTGTAAGGATGGATGGCGGACTATAAAAAAAGGTTCTTGATCCGTCTTCCGACCTCTGGCATCTTATCTCTGAAAAACCCTGCCTGTGACCAGGCGGGGTTTTTTTCTATGAACGATGCCGTGCCATGTCTAAAAAAATATATTTCATAACCGGCGGGGCAAGGTCGGGAAAGTCCGCGTTTGCCGAGAAGCTGGCGAACAATCTGACCGGGAAGCGCGCATATATTGCGACGGCCCAGGCGCTCGACCCGGAGATGGCCGCGAGGATCGAGAAGCACAAACGGGACCGCGGCATCGCCTGGAAGACCTATGAAGAACCTCTTGCCGTGGGCGAGCTGCTGAAGAAGCTGAGCAGCGCATATGATATCGTGCTCCTCGACTGCCTCACCCTCTGGCTGAGCAATGTCATGGCCCATACGGACGGCGACGGGGCGGTGATATCACGCTCCGACGAACTGGTCGCGGCCATCAGGGATTTCGGAGGCGCCGCTATCGTCGTATCGAACGAAGTCGGACTCGGGATCGTGCCCGACAACCCGCTCGCCAGGAAGTTCCGGGACTTTGCGGGGATGTTAAACCAAAAAGTCGCCCAAGCGGCCGATGAGGTGTATTTTACCGCGGCGGGAATCCCGATGAGGATCAAGTGATGCGATTGCGGATTTCGAATTGTGAATTCCGGATTAGAAACGCCACATTATAATCAGGGAGGTATTAGAATTGGGAAAACTGCAGGAAGTATTAAAACAGATTCAACCCGTCGACGCATCACGCACGGCCGAGGTCCAGGCGCAGCTTGATGGCTTGACGAAGCCGCAGGGGAGTCTCGGACGCCTGGAGGAGCTTGCAAAAAAATACTGCCTTATCACGGGCAAAACGAAACCGCGTATCACGAACAAGATCATCTTCACCTTTGCCGGCGACCATGGCGTGACCGAGGAGGGCGTGAGCGCCTTCCCGAAAGAGGTAACGCCCCAGATGGTATTCAACTTCCTCCGCGGGGGCGCAGGGGTGAACGTGCTTGCAAAGCATGTGGGCGCGAAAGTGATCGTGGTGGACATGGGTGTTGATCACGAGTTCGAACCCAGGGAAGGGCTCGAGATCAGAAAGATACGCCGCGGCACGCGGAACATGACCAAAGGCCCGGCCATGACCCGCGAGGAGGCGGAGCGGGCGGTGCTCGCCGGCGTGGAGCTGGTGGAAAAATATAGAGAAGGCCTCGACATCCTCGGGACCGGGGATATGGGTATCGGCAACACGACGCCGTCCTCGGCGATCGTTGCGGTGATCACGGGCACGGACCCGGAAAAAGTGACGGGCCGCGGCACGGGCATCGATGACCGCTCTCTCCAAGCGAAAATTGCGATCATAAAAAAAGCGATCGCAGTGAACAATCCTGATCCCGCGGACGCGCTCGATGTGCTCGCGAAGGTCGGCGGGTTTGAGATCGCCGGCATTGCCGGCCTCGTTCTCGGCGCGGCGCTGTACCGGATCCCGGTCGTGATCGACGGCTTCATATCGACCGCGGGAGCGCTCATTGCCGCGGGTATGAACCCTCTCGTCAAAGGCTATATTATCGCCGCGCACCAGTCTGTGGAGATCGGCCACCGCAAGATGCTCGAACACCTGGAGCAGATACCGCTCCTGGACCTGAACCTCCGCCTGGGCGAGGGGACGGGAGCGGCCCTCGGCATGTCGCTGGTTGAGGCCGGCGTGAAGGTTCTCGGCGAGATGGCGACCTTTGCCGGTGCCGGAGTGGCGGAAAAGACCACGGAAGAAAAAATTCACGCTTAGAGACGAGCAATGATCAAGAATTTCATCACGGCGCTTCAGTTTCTCACGATGGTGACCGTGCGCAGGAACCACACGATGGACGAAGGGGACCTGGCGAAGTCGGTGCCCTATTTCCCGCTGATCGGATTTCTGATCGGAGTCATCCTGGTCAACGCGGACAAGGTGTTTTCCCTCATCGCCCTGCCCCACACCATTGCCACGTTCCTGGTCATCATCCTTTCGGTCATGATCACCCGGGCGATCCATATCGACGGGCTGGCCGACACGTGCGACGGTCTTATGGGCGGCCGCGATCATTCCTCCCGTCTTGCCATTATGAAGGACAGCAGGC
>JBGPIG010000139.1:0-7085 GCA_041484745.1 Nitrospirota bacterium
CAGCCGGATCTCGTTCCCCGAGCCGAGCGTAAAGCGTGGTTCGGTCTCGATCGTGACCCCGCTCGGCACTTTGCCCGCTGTTGTATGGTTTTTCTGAACCGTCGTCCCGGCCCCGCCCCCAATAAAACCGCCGACCGCAACTGCCCCCTGCGCGAGCGCATACACCTTGCCATCCGGTCCCTTAAGCGGGGCCAGGAGCAGCGTACCTCCCTGCAGGCTCTTTGCATCGCCTATGGTGGAGACCAGCGCATCCAGTTGCATGCCTGGTTTCGGAAATGCCGGAAGAGCGGCCGTGACCATGACGGCCGCGGCATTTTTCGCCTTGATGTCGGACATCTTCACTGTCAAGCCCATCCGCTGGAGCAGATTGGCAATGCTCTGGATCGTCTGGTTGCCCTTGTCGCCCGTGCCGTCGAGGCCGACGACGAGGCCGTAGCCGATAAGCTGGTTCTCGCGCATGCCTTCAAAGGTTGCGATGTCCTTGATGCGCTCGGCGTGAGCAGAGGTAGCCAGCAGCCAGCAGCCGGTAGCCAGCGAAAGGCAAAAATAGAAAAGCAATCTCATGACACGTGATTTTCTACTCCTGACCCCAGGCCCCTGACTCCTGTATTCTGTTTTCATTAGAATGGCCATACTTTATCCAAGATTTTGACGAGCCAGCCCGTATCCTGTTTGCTCTGGACCACGCCGTCGCCGACAAAGAACACTTCGGCGTCAGCCACCTTGTTGCTCAAGATCGAATTGTCGACCGCGATATCGTCGGGCCGAACCATGCCCCGCAGGATGAGGATCTGTTTTTCATTGTTGATGGTGATCTCTTTGCGCGATTCTATGGCGAGGGTGCCGTTCGGCATAACCTCAACGACCTTGGCTGTGATGGTGCCGATGAGCGTGCCCGCTCTCGTCGTGGCGCCGCTGCCCTTGAAGGTGTCCGCCGTGTTGGCGGCTACGGTCGGTGAAAAGGTATTTCCCTTGCCATAGGCGTTTGTCTGGTTAAGATTCGTCGGCAAACCGAGCAGGCTGGTAATCCCGTAATTCGCGTTGGCTGCTTTGCTTGCCGAGGTGTCCGCCGTCCCTGACCCGGAAATATTTTCCACAACGTTTATGGTGATCAGGTCGTTCAACCGGCGGGCTTTGATGTCCTCATAGAGGCTTGCCGTATCTCGCCAGAGCGAGTTACTGCCCGGAACAGGGGACTTCATTTCCTCGGCCGGCGAGCTCTGATACACATAGCGCGGCGGCGGCGGCGGAAGCTTGGGCGTTGACGCACAGGAGGAAACCATGGCCAGAAGGCAGACGAGCAAGGACAAGGGGTAGATTGAAACCGGCAGGCCGGCTATTGTCTGCGCCTTGACACCCGCTGTCCGACGGCTGTCTGCTGATTGGTGTTTTCTGTGCTCCGTCTTCTGCATGCTAAAACTCCACGCGAACGGTGTTTTCATCAATGAGCAGCCCGGTTACGATATGTTTCGAGGCGATGTTCACCGCCTTTACGTAATCACCGACTGAGGCGTCCTGTTTGGTCTCTCCAATGGTCCTGATGGAAAAGCCGGCTGATTCGACGCAGAGCATGACCTTGTGCCCCCGCTTCACCACGGGCGTCTCGGACACCATGTCCTCGGTGATCGGCACATTGGAAACGATGGAGCGGGCCAGGGATTTTCCGACAATGCGACTCGCCTCTCGCACGGCACTCTTCGGGATGCGCCCGGTCTCCATGAGCGTCGGATACATATCAGGTTGTTTCAAAACATACCCTTTTCGATAGGCCCCTCTGCTCATGATTATACGGTCGTAGGATTTGATGAAAGCGGTCGCCATGATGCTCTTGCCGCTCGGGAAGTATATACGGAACACGGTTTTCCCGGGCGGGGTCTTCTCGACCGTGATGGCGGAAGGCTGTCCAACAGGCGGCTCAGCGCTCAATCGGAGATCGGAGATATCCACCTCGGTCCAGGGATAGTGTTCCCTGATATACGTCTTGAGAGTGGCCTCAGGATTCCAGGCTTCCGCCGAAGCGTGGTAGGGAAGGAAGACGAAAAAAAAGATCAAGGAGAACAGGAAATAGAAATTGCGGATCGTGGAAGCCGGAGAGCGGAAGAGAGAGGAATCACGTCCTCTCCTCCGGTCCGTCAGCTGTTGTGTTTCGGCCATCTGTTGTCCGGTGTCTTTCACGCTAGGTTATCCCCTCAGGTTGTTCGCCACCTGAAGCATCTCGTTGGACGTCAGGATCGCTTTGGAGTTGATCTCGTACGCCCGCTGGCTGACGATCATATTCACCATTTCCTCGACAACACTGACGTTGCTGTTTTCAATGAATCCTTGGTTAATCGTACCGAGTCCCGACGTCGACGGATTCCCGGTGGTCGGATCTCCGGACGAGCCGGAAGACTGGTACAGGTTCTTGCCCAGTGAGCTGAGCCCGCCGGGGTTGATGAAATTCGCGAGCTCGATCTGACCGACCTGTGTCGCTGTGGTGCTGCCCGCCTGGATGACCGAGACTATCCCATCGGACCCCACCGTGATGCTTTTGGTATTTGCCGGGATGGTAATGCCCGGTTCGAGAGGATAGCCGTCCGAGTTCACGATCCGGCCTTCACTGTCCAGTTTGAAAGCGCCTGACCGGGTATATCCCGTGGTGCCGTCGGGCAACAGGACCTGGAAGAAGCCGTCCCCCTCGATCACCATATCGAGGTTGTTTCCCGTTGAGATGAAATCGCCCTGTAAGAAAATTTTCTGGACCGCCACGGGTTTCACGCCCAGGCCTATCTGGATGCCCGACGGGATCTGTGAGCCTTCCGCCGATGTTGCACCGGGCGTCCGCAGCGTCTGGTACATGAGGTCCTGGAAGTCGGCCCTGCTCTTCTTGAACCCAGCGGTGCTGACGTTCGCCAGGTTGTTCGCTATAACGTCGATATTGAGCTTCTGCGCCTCCATGCCCGTTGCGGCAATGTACAATGATCTAATCATTTACAGCACCCCCATCTGGTTGTTGATTTTCGCTGCCAACCCGTCGAAGATCTGGATGACCTTCTGGTAGGACTCATATTCCCGCTCGTTCTCGATCATGTGGACCATTTCCTTTATCGTGTTGACGTTGGATGTCTCAAGGTAGCCCTGCTGGACGCCCGCGGTCGATGGCGTGCCCGTGCCGCTTGCGACGAACTGTCCATCGCCGGTCTTGGAGATAGCCCCGTCCTTCCCGAACTCCACGATTTTTATCGTATCGATCTCCACGGGCAAGGGGCTTCCCGGCTGTATGACCGAGATCTTGCCTTCCGAGTCGATGTTTATCTCGATACTGTCCGAGGGCAGGAGGATGGGACCGCCTGTGCCCAGCACCTTCGTGCCGTTGTGCGTCGCAAGATAGCCTTCAGCGTTTTTCTTAAGGTCGCCCCGTCTCGCGTAACGGCCGCCTTCCAGCGCGATCATTCCGTCTCCGCCGATGGCGACATCAAGGGGGTTGCCGGTCCTGATAATGCCCCCGCTCGAGAGGTCTGTCTTGAAGGAAGAAAAATCGCTCATGGCGCGGCCGTCCGGCACAGCGCCCGCTTCCTGAAAGAGATATTCCTTGAAGGATATGTTGTCCTTCTTGTAGCCGGTGGTGTTCGCATTGGCGAGGTTCTGCGTGGTCACCTCCAGTTGCGACTGTTTTAATATCGCGCCTGAAGCCGCTATGTAGATCCCTTTATACATTGTGCATTACCCTTCACTATTCTATAGAGCAAGTCCTGTGCCACCGCGAGAGGCCCTCATCATATGGGCTCTGAAAGCCCAAGATTTTCATGAGATAACAGGGAACATCTGCGATCATGTTACGGATTCTGTGATTATGGTGTAACTTCCGCTGCAGGAAAAATTTTCCTCCCCTGGTAGGAATTGCCTCAGACCGTCGGTGCCTGCAGATTGAGGATAAGGTCCACCTCGCCACGCGGCATGTCGAGGACCTCGGCAATCTCTTCGGTACCAAGACCTTTCTGATGGAGAGCTATGATCTCATGTTGCCGGTTCAAGCCGCCACCGGGAGCGTTCAATGATTCCGCCCGCTGGACCAGCCGCTCGAGCGTGGAAATTTTCTTGTCCACCGATGCCTCAAGCGCTTCGATGACCTGGATCTTCTTCTCAAGCCTATTGAACATGATCTCGGATATTTCTTTGATCTCGGTCAGTTCGAGGGCAAGAAGGCCTTTTCCTTTTACTGTCGAGGCTTTTGCTTTTGATGCGAACAGGGGTTGTGCCATATCAGATCTTGATGTCCACCTTCCCGGATTTTATTGGTTCCTTGTTCTGGTCTTTTTTCTTTGGGTTCTGCTTTTTCCGCTGCTCGAGCGTGGGACCCTCTTCCCTTCGAATAGTCTGGGTTTCGGATATTTTTCTCGGAGGTTCTACCGGCATATTTGTCTTCCTCCTGGCCTCGGTAAGCCCGGGTATATAAATCCTTTCACCGCATCTTATTGGCTGACCGTTTTTTGACATCTGTTAGTACGCCACTATAAAAGCAAGTGGTGTGCCATAATCCTTTTTTTATTCTGACAGCAGGCGGGTGAACCATAAATATTTATCTGAAACGTTAGTGAAAATAAAACAATAATTATTACAGCCTGTTGATGATAATAGCGAAGTGGTTAGCAGGAAAGATAGGTGATGAGGTTTAATAAAACAACAGTCATTTAAATTAAAACAACGTCAATAGTTTGACTTGGCGTGATGGATAATATCACAACATGTTCATTAACGCTCTTGTTCATTCGTGGGAGGTTTATCCTGAGAATCTTCTGGGCTGTCAGGCGAGAAGAATCGCTCTATTTCCTTTTGCGATTCCCTAAATTTATCGCCGATACCGTGGAGGTCGTTTTCAGACAGCGCAAATTCAAGGAGGATCGCATCATGCTCGGGGGTCCAGATGCCGTCGTCCTCCACTCGCGGACTGAGCGTCCTGGTCAGAGCTTCGGCGAGAGAGACGAGAGACACCATGCTCATCTCGTCGGGCGCCGCAGACGGCTGGTGGTGGTACTTGATCGTCGTGACTATGCTGAGCGGCAGGCCTATCTCTTCCGCAAACCATGCACCGGCTTCAGCATGGGTGCATCCGAACAGCAATGTTTCCTGTTTGAGCATGGTGTCCGTGGTCTCTATCTTATGGAACCGGTTATGGTCCATGCTATAAAGGACGAGCCGCCCGATGTCATGCAGCAGGCCGGACAGAAAGCATTCCTGTGGCTGCGTTATGGCGATGCTTTCGGACAACAGTGAGGAGAGAAACGCGACCTCATAGCTGTGGAGCCAGAGGTTCTCCACATGGAACGCGCCGGGCGAGGGGAAAATGTTCATCACGGTCATACCCACGGCAATGGACTTTATCCGGTCGAGTCCGAGAAAGAGGACCGCTTGATGAATGTCCTTGATTTGCCCTGAGTGCGCAAAGAATGAGGAGTTTGCGACTTTCAGAACACGCTCAGCCATCGCCGGGTCGTAGGAAATGAGGTTGCAGAGCTCATTGATGGATTTTGAATCATCCCCGAACAGGGAAAGAATCTTGCCTAATAAGGCCGGAGTTGTGGAAAGGTCGCTGAATTGCTTTATGAACCGCTTTACGTCATTTTCCGCCATCGGCATCCTCCGAGGGAGAGATATCCGGCCTCGGTGTGTATCTTATCGTCACCGAGGTTCTCTAACTTTAGACGGATAAGAAAAATTTTCCGTCCTGTGCAAAATATTCTTAACGGCTCCCCGAGCGAGGGAAGCAATGGTCCACAGGCAATATCTTGATTTTTGCGCTAGTTCGGACGGAATAACGCAAAAACGTTCAGCCGACAAATATCGTATTTGGTCTGGCACGAGAGTTGCTCTGTGTGTCAGTGACTATGAGTACTGTGAATATATCATTAGCGGAACGAATAAAGCAATACAATACTCTGCCGGTCCAGAAATCGTCGCAGCCGGCTGCATCGGAACCAGGCGCTCTCAACAACTCCACTGATTCCGTCTTCGGTCTGCTTATGGGGCAGTTGCTCGGCGTTGCATTGCAGAATGTTCCGCAGGGAGAGGCAAGCCACGAGAATGCGGGAACTGTGACCGTTGCGCAAACGCCGGTCCCGCTTCAGGGGACCATGCCCCAGAACCCGGAAATTTCGAATCTTCTCTTGGGGGTGCAGAGCACAAAGGACGCGCCGAGGGACGGAGAAACAGAGTCGCAACTTTCTAAGCTGTTGTCCGGCAATAGTGGCGCAAAAAAGGATTCTGTTGAACAGACGCCGACAATGACTGTGTCCCCGGACAAGCTCGGCAAGGTTGATAAACAACCGGACGGAGAAACAGGGCCGCAGCTTGCTAAACTCGTGTCCGATACGAGTGGTGTACCCAAAGGCACCACAGAACAGGCACCGACAGAGAATGTGTCCCTGGACAAGCTCGGCAAGGTTGATTCCAAACTTGTGTCCAATACGAGTGACGCGCCCAAGGGTTCAGCTGAACAGGTGCCGACAGAGAACCTCTCCTCGGACAAGACCGGCAATGGGGAGAACCAGACCCTGGATAACAAGAAAGGGTTTTATCTGTCTGCCCTGATGAAGGGGAGCGATCCTGAGGCGCAGAAGAGTGCTGCCGGGCCGCATGGAAAGAATGAAGCCGAACAAGGGGCCGGTGAGGCCGGCGCTGATAAGATTGATTTTGCATCTCAGGCGCTGCGTGAATCATCAGCAGTTCAGCAGCAACCAGTTCATGCACTCGGGACAAGGGGAGTGGAGAATGCGGCAGGCAGCCAGCATGTCAGCGTGCATGCGGCGGACCCCGCGGAGGTGCTCGAGAGCACGGTCTCGATCATTAAGGACGGCAACAGGCTTATGGTCAAGCTTGAGCCGGGGGGGCTCGGGAAGCTCGATATAAATTTAAACCTCAAAGATGGGATGATCAATGCTCAGATCAATGTGCATGACGATGCCACGAAGAACCTGATCGAGAAGAACATGCAGCAGATCGTGGACGCGCTCCAAAACGAAGGTCTGAGCGTGGGCGGCTTCTCGGTATCGATGAACAAAGGCAATGGCTGGGAAGGGGCGGCAGAAAGTCAACAACAGTACGGAGGG
>JBGPIG010000140.1:0-7075 GCA_041484745.1 Nitrospirota bacterium
ACTTGTTCTTGATCTCGCCGTTGCCATGACCCGAACTCCGGCTGAGGTCAGCGACGGACTGTTTGCCGGGTTGCAAAAGCATTTTACGAGTGCCCAGCTGGTCGAGCTGACCAGTGAGATCGCCCAGGCCAATTTCCGCGGGAGATTTAACCGGGCATTTCAATGCCGATCGGCGGGCTTTTCAGAGGGCGCCTATTGTCCGTTGCCGGACGTGCAGGACCCGGAGCGGTGAGTTGTACAAGGATAAGGCGCTGCTATTGTTTCCGTTGTACAGAGAATCGCAGTAGATCATTTGAAAACATGAGGAGAGGCCATGGCGGATTTTTTCAAAAGACTCAAAGTAAAAATGTGTCTCCTGGGAATAGCAGCCTGTATCCTGGCCGTGTTGTACAGCTATTTTGTGGCCGACACGATCATGACAAAAATAACCGACGCCCAGATGACGAAGGTGGACGGCAGGTTCATGATAGCAACCGAGGACCGTCCCTTTGTGAACGAGGATGTGTGGTACCGGATCAAGTTTAATTCCGGCACGGTGCAGAACGAAGCGATCAGGTTGAAAGGGAAGGTGGTCAGAATCAAGAAGTACGGATGGAGAATGCCGATGTTTTCCCTGTACGAAAACGTAGTGAAGATCGAAGAAGTAAAGGGGAGCGGTGATTGATAGCGGACCTGATTTCTTCTCCCCCGAAGCACGGGGAACCTTTCCCCCCATGCCCCCTGGTTCGACTTCTCCCGCTGAAAAATAAAAAAAGAACGTAAAGGAACCGATCTTTATTGTGGTGCCGGCGGTCGGAATCGAACCGACATGGAGTTGCCCCCGGAGGATTTTGAGTCCTCTGCGTCTACCAGTTTCACCACGCCGGCACGGAGTAAAACTTACACCAACCTCCTTACACTGTCAAGTGAAAAGCGGTCAAGTAGACTCCGTTAAAAGGGGAAATGCCGCCCGAACCTCGATGACGGCCCGAGAGCAACCTTCCCAGGGAATGCCGGTGCATGAAAAGCTCTTGTTTTTATGAATGCTATTGTTTATAATACATATTCGCTGTTGTACCATGAAACAAATTTCATCAGTAGTACTATGGCAGGGAGGTTGTTGTTATGCCGGTTTATGAATACGAATGTGGGAGCTGTGGAGGCCATTTTGAGGCCGTCAGAAAGTTCAGCGATCCAACCCTTTCCGTGTGCGCATTATGCAATGCAACAAACGTCCGCAAGGTTCTCTCGACCCCGGCTTTCGTGCTCAAGGGGAGCGGATGGTATGTCACGGACTATCCGACGAATGACCGGAAGAAGTCGAACGAGTCTGAGAAACCCAAAGAGGAGCCGAAGCCGGCAGCCGCATGCCCGGCTGGTGCATGTGCCGGTTGCGCATCAAAGGCCGAGCCCTGATGGAGCCCATACACATCCACATCCCGTACCCCAAGCTGAAAGACTACTTCGAGATGATCCGGCTCCGCCGTTACGATCTCGAGATCTATTTTTCCGCGGCCGTCTTGGACCAGATCGAGAAGCCGGACCTTGAAAGGCTGATCGAGCGGCTGGATTGGAACCCCAAGCTTACCCTCCACGCGCCGTTCACGGACCTGAACCCCGGCGCCGTGGACCCCATGGTCCGGTCGGTGACCCAGGTGCGGTTTCGCCAGATCCTGAACGTTGCCGCCATCCTCAGACCGCGCGCCGCCGTGTTCCATGCAGCCTATGACCGGTGGCGCTACAGCGGGCGCAAGGACGTCTGGCTTGAGAACGGCCTCGATACCTGGCGCAAGGTGATGGATCTGGCCTCGAAGATCGGGCTGCGCGTGGCCGTGGAGAACGTGTTCGATGAGGACCCCGCGGCGCTCCAGATGCTCATTGAGAAGATCAACGACCAGGACTTCGGATTCTGCTTCGACACGGGCCATTTCAATCTTTTTTCCACGGTCTCGATGGAGCAATGGTTCCAGTCCCTGGGCCGTCATCTGGTGGAGGTCCATCTCCACGACAACGACGGGACCGCGGACGCGCACTGGGCATTGGGACGGGGTGAGATTGATTTTGAGAATTTCTTCGGTCTGATGAACGAACATGCGCCTGCGCCGGTCTTCACCATTGAGGCACACGACAAAGACGATGTCGAAACGAGCCTGGACCGGGTAAAGGCGCTTTTGAAAAAATACGGATAGAGGACGGACGCGGAAGCGCAGAAGACGGACAAGACCTCCGCATGCTTCGTCAAACAGGGGAAGTTTATCTTGACACTCACTATACGTTCGCATAGACTTATGCTCATGAATAAAATTACGACTATCCTGGTGTTCGCGCTTGTTACCAGCGCCTGCACTGCTGCGTTGCCTGCCCGGTTTCCGGAAACGACGGAGCACGGCATGAGTCCTGAGGCCCGTGTGCAGGCCGATGCGTACTATCATTATATGGCCGGCAATGCCCACGAACTGGAAGGGGCGTACGATCCTGCCCTGAAAGAGTATGAGGAGGCATACCGCCTTGACCCGGACGCGGCCGAAGTCGCGCTCGCGCTCGCGTCCCTCCATCTGCGCAAGGGGCAGCTGGACGAGGCGGCCGGCTACGCGCAGAAGGCGGCTGACCTTCGGCCGGAGAAGACCCACGCCCTCGTGCTCCTGGCCAGTATCTACACGAGCAAGAAGAAGTACGAAGAGGCGGCGGCGGCTTATCGCAAGGTGATCGCCCTCGACCCGAAGCAGGAGGATGCCTATATGTATCTCGGGTCGCTCTACGCCTCTCAGAAACGGTACGATGAGGCTGTGGAGACGTTCCGGGCGCTCGAAAAGATCAACCCCGCCTCTCTTATGTCGCCCTATTATCTCGGAAGGATTTATACGGAACGGCAGATGTACCCGGAGGCGCTGGCTGAGTACAAGCGGGCGATCTCCGTCAGGGATGATTTCGATCCCGCCTATACCGGCATGGCCTTCATTTACGAGCTGATGAACAACATCCCCGAGTCGATCGAAGCCTACAAAAAGTCCATCGAGATCAACCCCCATAATGCCGAGATCCAGCAGCATCTTGCCCAGCTCTATATTCAGCAGAACGCCCTTGATGACGCCCTGGATCTGCTCAGGCGGGTCGCGGCCATGGATCCCCAGAACTACGACGCGTTCGTCAAGATCGGCCTCATCTATGCCGAGCAGAAGAAGTACGAGGAGGCCGCAGAGGCGTTCAAGACCGTTTCACGCGCCGTACCCAATGACCTGAAGGTCAGGCGATATCTTGCCTCGACGCTTGTTGCCGCGGAGCAGTATGAGGAAGCGCTCGTGGAATACCGGGCCATCCTGGCGGCAGCGCCCGACGACGCGGACACCATCCTCCAGATCGCTCACCTCTACGGGCAAACGGGCAGGGCCGCGGACGCAGTCCCTCTTCTTGAAAAAGCGCTCGCTGAACAGCCCGGGAAACCCGAACTGTACCTCTATCTCTCCACCGCCTATATGGATGTTGAGAAATACCAGCAGGCCGTTGATACGCTGATCAAGGGCCTTCACATGGCGCCGGACCGGGACGACCTGCTGTTCACCCTCGCAATCGCCTACGAGAAGCAGGGCAAGCGCGACGATATGATCGCGACACTCAAAAAAACGATCGAACTCAAACCGGACCACGCGGACGCACTGAACTACCTGGGCTACTCGTATGCTGAGAAGGGCGAGAACCTGGATGAGGCGATTCGTCTCATCAAGCGGGCGCTGCTGATCAAACCAAAGAACGGGTACATCCTGGACAGCCTTGCCTGGGCCTATTACCAGAAAGGCATGTTGAACGAGGCGCTCGAGGTCATGCAAGAGGCGATCTCGCAAGAGGAAGAGGACCCGGTAATGCGTGAGCACTATGGCGACATCTTGCTGAAGCTCTCCAAGAGGGACGACGCCAGGGAACAATGGGTCAAATCCCTTGAACGAGACCCCGACAATCAGAAGCTCCGTGACAAATTCAGAGAGGCGGGATTCGGTAACCCCGATCCGCTGCCGCCCAAAGACGTGAAGCCGGGGAAAAAGGGCAAGAAGTGAAAATTCCCCGATTCGTCGTCCTCTTCGCTGTCCTGTTCCTGTTCTCGTGCCTTCCCAAAAAACCTCAGATACCGGGGACCGAGGTCCCTGCTGGACCTCTCGTTCAGGCTCTGGAACAGCAGCGCCTGTCCTTCACCGGACTCAAGGCGCTCGCGCGTGCCGAGGTGGTGAGGCAGGGCAGAAAACGCTCCTATGATCCCGTGGGTATCGTGCTTGATGGTCAGCGGCGGCTCCGGGTGGAGATCTTCGGGCCCCTCGGCCAATCGATTACGGCGCTGGTCTGGGACGGCAAAGATGTGTTCCTGCGCCTGCCGGACGATGACAGGATAGTAAGACCGGGGCAGGCGGGGATCGAGAGGGTTCTCGGCATGGGCATGGAGGCGAAAGAACTCTGCGCCGTCCTGTCCGGCACGGTCACGGAGATCACCCGGCCGCAAGATGCACGGGTATACTGCATGCAGGACGGTCGCTGTGTGCTTGAATTGCCCGAGGGGGAGGTTGTGCGGCGTGTCCATGTGCTGCCCGCCCTATCCGGCCCGCCGGTGACGGTCAGGATCGCTGTCCAGGAGTTGTACCGATCGGACAACCTGGTGTACCGAGTGCGGTACGAACGGGGGGAAGAGACCTCGCCTGTCCCGCTGCCTCGGACAATTATCATAGAGAGCCCCGAGAAGAAGGTGGCGCTCACCATCGAATACGTCGAGGCGGATGTGAATGTGCCGGTGGCGGAGGACGCGTTTACGCTGTCGGACAAGGAGGCGGGGGCGGAGGTCAGATGATGGACGGCAGACAAGGCAGTGTCGGGAAAGAGATAACGCTCCGGTCTCCGGCGAAGATCAATCTTTGCCTGTCAGTGCTCGGCAAACGGCCCGACGGCTATCACGAGGTGGAGATGCTGATGCAGATGGTGGGGCTTTACGACGAGGTGACTGTGGCCCTCGGTGGGAGCGGCATCAGTGTTACCTGTGACAATACCAGGGTCCCCTCCGGGGAGAACAATATTGCATGGAAGGCCGCGGCGGAGATGCTCAAGGTCGGCGGGGGCGGAACAGGCCTTGCCATCGAGATCAAAAAAAAGATTCCCGTTGCGGCAGGGCTCGGCGGCGGGAGCGGCAACGCCGCGGCAGTGCTGGCTGCGGCGAACAGGCTGCTGGGCGCCGGGCTTGGGCGGAACCAGCTGGCCGAGGTAGGCGCCCGGATCGGCATGGATGTGCCTTTTTTCTTCTACGGGCCCACAGCCCTGGCCAGGGGGAGGGGGGAAATTCTTACCCCGCTGCCCCCAGTGCCCTCGTTCTGGGTTCTCCTGGCCAACCCCGGATTTGAGACATCCACGGCCTGGGTCTATAAAAATTTAAATTTGAGGTTGACAAAAAAAGTTGACTGTAATAAAATTGCAAGGCTTAAAGTGAGAAATATCGCCGCAAAGCTCCATAACGACCTCGAGACCGTGACCGCAGCAGCTCATCCCGTGATCAACAGGATCGAAGAGGCTCTTATGGCCCGGGGCGCCTTGGGGGTCCGTATGAGCGGAAGCGGGCCGACGGTCTTCGGCATATTCGAGACCGAGGACGCCTGCCGGTCCGCCGCGGAGGGCTTCTCCCCAGAGGGGTGGTGGCTATATCCGGCGGAGACATTGACCGAATCGCCGCTCACGGAGCATCTTTTAGGAGTGAGTGCCCCATCGGCCTGAGGGGCTACAGGACAGGACAGAGACCTTAACTCTACAGTATGAGGGGTGTCTATGGAAATCACTGAGGTGAGGGTTTTCCCGGTCCTGAACGAAGAGCGACTCAAAGCCTATGCAACGATTACGATCGATAACGTCTTCCTCATCAGGGATTTGCGCGTTATCAACGGGAATGCGGGCCTGTTCGTGGCCATGCCGAGCAGGAAGATGAAGGATGGGACATTCAAGGACATAGCCCACCCGCTGAACAGCGAGACCAGGGTGATGATCGAAAAGAAAGTTCTCGCCGAGTACGAGCGAGAGCTGGCCAACCCCACGAAGAGGGAACAGGTCCCGAAAGAAACCGAAGAGCGGTGATGCCGCACTAATATGAGTTATGCCGATTCTGGATTTGACATAAGGGGATAGGCGCCTGCCTATCCTTTTGATGTTTATCCCGTTAGGGGCCGCCGCCGGCTTTCGCCGGAAGCCGACAAACTGAATAACGGATAACCGTCATCAACACCTGAACGTTATGGCTTGAGAAGTTGTTCTCTAACGGCGTTTATCCGGCGCGGACCGAAGGTCCGGCTGAGAATCGGCCTTCGATCGGGGATCGTCTAATGGTAGGACAGAGGCCTTTGAAGCCTTTTATCGGGGTTCGAATCCCTGTCCCCGAACCAGTATGCGGAAAAGAGGATGAGTAGGACCATGGTGAGACCACGGGAAATAAAGATTTTTTCGGGCAATGCGAACCAGGCGCTGGCAAAGGAGATCTGCCAGAAGATGGCCATCCCTCTCGGCAATGCGCTGGTCGGCCGCTTCAGCGACGGCGAGATCAATGTCCAGATCGTGGACAACGTGCGCGGCATGGACGTCTTCGTGGTGCAGCCCACAGCGAGCCCGGTGAACCAGCATCTCATGGAACTGCTCATCATGATTGATGCGCTCAAACGGGCGTCAGCTACCCGGATCACGGCCGTGGTCCCCTACTACGGGTATAGCAGGCAAGACCGGAAGGTGCAGCCGCGCGTTCCCATCACGTCCAAACTTGTGGCCGATCTCATTACGACTGCGGGCGCGAGCAGGGTTCTCACGATGGATTTGCATGCGGGACAGATCCAGGGATTCTTCAATATCCCTGTAGACAACCTGTTTGCCGCACCGGTGATCCTTGAGTATCTCCGATCGAAGAAGTTTAAGAACCTTACTGTTGTATCACCGGATGCCGGAGGCGCTGAGCGCGCGCGCGCGTTCGCTAAGCGGCTGAATGCGGCGCTCGCTATCATCGACAAACGGCGGGACAAACCGAATGAGGCCCAGGTCATGCATATCATCGGCGACGTGCAAGGGCATGATTGCCTTCTCCTTGACGACATGG
>JBGPIG010000141.1:0-7075 GCA_041484745.1 Nitrospirota bacterium
CATCAGGAACACCGATGCATTCTTTGCGGAACTCTCCAAGCTCACGGGGAAACCAATCCCGGCGAGCGTGGAAGCGGAGCGCGGCAGGGTCGTGGACGCCATGGTGGACTCCCATCCCTACGTTCACGGCAAACGGTTCGCCCTGGTCGGCGATCCGGACATCCTGCTCGGCATGATGGGCCTCATCATGGAAATGGGCGGCGAGCCGGTGCACGTTGTCTGTACGAACGGGGACAAGCATTTCGAAGCAGAGGCGAAGGAACTGCTCGCCTCCTCCCCCTTTGGCGCTCATGGTACGGTCTATGCGGGCAAGGACATGTGGCATCTGCGCTCGCTCCTGTTTACCGATCCCGTGGACGTCCTGATCGGTAACTCGTATGCAAAATTCCTGACACAGGACACGGGAACGCCGCTGGTGCGCATCGGGTTTCCGCTTTTCGACCGGCATCATCTCCATCGCCAGCCGATCATCGGATACCAGGGCGCATTGAACCTCGTGACCATGCTGGTGAACACGGTGCTTGATGAACTGGACCGGAAGACCGAAGGTTCGGCGAGTTTTGATGTAATACGATAGGACAAATTCCAAATTACAAATAATATCAACATTCCAATAACCAATGGCCAAACGTTTGGTGCTTGACAATTGATTTTTGGAGCTTATTTGGGATTTGATACTTGGGGTTTGGTGCTTGTAATTCAAGGTGATCGGTATGCACGACATCGCACTGACCGGCATATATTTCTTTTTTATCGCGCTTCTGTATTCAACGGTCGGGCACGCGGGAGCTTCGGGATATCTTGCAACAATGGCGTTTCTTTCATTCCCGCCGTCGGTCATGAAGCCGACCGCGCTTGCGCTGAATATCATCGTTGCCTTGGTCACGACTGTCCGGTTTGCCAAGGCCGGATTTTTTTCCTGGCGCCTGTTCTGGCCCTTTGCTTTGGCATCGGCCCCCATGGCTTACCTCGGCGGCGGAATGCACGTAGACACGACGATATACAAGATGCTTGTGGGCATTGCGTTAGTGTTCGCTGCGGCGCATCTCATACTCCGGAGCAGCGTTGCTTCGGATGACGCCGAACTCGCCGCCTACCCGGGTATCGGCGCATCGCTGGCGGTAGGAGGGGGCCTCGGGTTCCTTTCCGGTCTCACGGGGGTCGGCGGAGGCATCTTTCTCAGCCCGGTCCTGATCATTCTGCATTGGGCGGGACTCCGGAGAACGGCTGCCGTGGCCGCGGCATTCATTCTTCTGAATTCGATCTCCGGCTTAACGGGATATCTTCACAAGGGTGGGGCGTTTCCCGATCACATCGCCTTCTGGTCCATGGCTGTAGTTTCCGGCGGATTCATCGGCTCAACACTGGGGGCAACGAAGTTTAATGGCCCGGTCTTAAGGGCATTACTCGGTGTCATGCTCGTCATGGCAGGGGTCAAGATAATTGTGCTCTGAGGACAACGTGCAAAGTTCAAATCTCAAAGTATCAAACGTTTGGAATTTGAATATTGATCCTTGGAATGTATTTGGGATTTGGTGCTTGAGATTTGGAGCTTGGTATAAATGATGGCTACGACTATCGATAAATTGACTGAAGCCGGTTGCTCAACGGACGACAAGACGAAAGTGTGTCGTGCCCGGGGAGGCGAGTCCTGCGCATTTGACGGCGCCATGATCGTGCTCCAGCCCATCGCCGACACGGCGCACCTCGTCCACGGTCCGATCGCCTGCTGCGGCAACTCCTGGGAAGGCCGGGGAACCCTTTCTTCCAAGGGTAACCTCCACGCGATGGGATTCACCACGGACATGGGCGAGATCGACATCGTCTACGGCTCGGAAGAGAAGCTTCTGGACGCCGTCAGGAAGACGTATGAGGCGGTCAAGCCCAAAGCGATCTTCGTATATTCCACGTGTGTCAGCGGCCTTATCGGCGAAGACATCGACGCGCTTTGCAAAAAGGCCGAGAACGAACTCGGCATCAAGGTCCTCCCGGTCAGCGCGCCCGGTTTTGTGGGTCCGAAGAACCTGGGGAACAGAATCGCCGGAGAAGCGCTGCTCGAACACGTGATCGGGACCGGAGAATCGCCGGTCCTGACGCACACCGACATCAACCTGATCGGAGAATATAATATCGCGGGCGACCTTTGGCTTGTGGAGCCGCTTTTAGAAAAGGCAGGCATTCGCGTTCTCTCCCGGATCACCGGCGATGCGACATTCGAGGAGATCACCTGGGCGCATCAGACAAAGCTCAACGTCGTTGTTTGCGGACGCGCCCTCATCAATATCGCTAAAGAAATGGAGCGAAAATACGGTATCCCTTACGTGGAAGTATCGTTCTTCGGCAGAACCGAGACCGTTAAGGCCCTACGCTCGATCGCCCACGAACTTCAGCGCAGGGTTGGTCGCGACGAACCCAGCCTGATAACCGCGGTCGAGGTCCTGATTAAGACCGAGGACAAGAAGCTGAAACAGTCGCTCATGCCTTACCAGCATCTTCGCGGGAAAAAAGCGGTGCTGTACACAGGCGGGGTCAAGAGCTGGTCCTTCATCTCCGCGCTTCGCGATCTCGGAATCGAGGTAGTTGCAGTCGGTACCAAGAAGAGCACGTTCGAGGACGAGGAAAAAATGAAGGAGATCCTGGGGCCTGACGCACCGCTCATCGAAGACGTGACGCCGAAGAACCTGCTCACGCTGCTGAAGGACCGGAGCGCCGACATGCTTATTGCAGGCGGCAGGAACCAGTACCTGGCGATCAAAGAAGGATATCCTTTCGTCGACGTGAACCAGGAGCGGCATACGCCCTATGCAGGATACCTCGGTCTGGTGAACCTGGCCGAGCAGATCAGCAATGGCTTGCGTTTCTACGCAAGAAGTTCGGAGCAGGGAGTTCGTAGTTCGGAATATGACGAGAACAAATCAAATAAAAGGTTGAAAAAGCCCGAACTCCGAACGCTAAACTCCGAACTTAGAATCAACCCGCTTAAACATTCTCCGTCGATCGGCGCGGCCATGGCGCTTCAGGGAATCGACAAGGCGCTGCCGATCATCCACGGAGCGCAGGGGTGCACGTTCCTCGGCAAGGTGCTCCTGACCAGGCATTTCCGCGAACCCATCGCGCTCTCGTCGAGCAAGCTCTTCGTTGAGGACGTGGTCATGGGGAGCGAGGAAAAACTGACAAAAACAATTGACGGGTTCATTGAGAAGAACAGTCCCTCGCTCATCGGAGTGCTCACCTCGGGGCTGTCGGAGGTCAAGGGAGATGATGTCGCTCGAGTCGTGCGGCAATTCAACATTCAGCATTCAATATGCGACGTTATACATGTTTCTACGCCGGATTATGATGGAGGATTGGAATCAGGGTATGCAAGGGCGCTTGAGAAAATAGTTTCAAGTTTGGAGTTTGGAGTTGGGCGTTCGGAGTTGGAGCAGATCAATATTCTTGCCGGGTCGCATCTGACGCCGGCGGATTTTAGTGAGGTTCGGCAAATCGTTGAATCCTTCGGCTTGAAGGCGATCATGCTCCCCGATCTGTCCGCACTTGACGGGAGCAGACAGGGCTTGTCTCCTCTTTCCGCGGGCGGAACGACTATGCAGGAAGTGCGCGCGATGGACCAATCGGTTTTTACCCTTGCGCTCGGCATGAGCATGGGGCCTGCGGCAAGGCTGCTGCATCAGAAGTTCAGCATCCCCTACCGGGTCTTCGACGGTATCTCAGGCCTGGCGGATTCGGAACGTTTGATGCAGACGCTGACAGAGGTGAGTCGCAGGCCCGTGTCCGGCAAATACGAGCGGCATCGCCGAATTCTCGTCGATGCCATGCGGGACGCGCACTTTTTCTTTGGTGACAAAAAAGTCTGTCTTGCCCTCGAGCCCGATCTGGCGGTCCAGACCTCGAAGTGGCTCGATGAGATGGGGGCAACGGTCGAGTTGGCTGTCGTCCCGACGCTCTCCGATGCGGCAGACCATATATGCGCACGGGAAGTGCGGATCGGCGGTCTGTTTTCCATCAAGGGAGAGTACGATGTGTTGATCGCCAATTCACACGCATCGAGCACGGCAAAGCGACTGGGGATCCCGCTCTGCGAGATGGGGTTCCCGGTGTACAAGACGCTCGGATATACCTCAAAGATCACCATCGGCTACCGGGGAACGGTTGCGATGATCAATGAGATGGGTAACTTGCTGATGAAGAGGCATTGAGATGCACCCCCTCATCCCAGCCTTCTCCCCACGTGGAGAAGGGGCGATTACGCCCTCTCCCCAGGGGAGAGGATTGAGGTGAGGGGGCAAAAGGAGGACAATGATGAAAGTCGCATTCGCAACAACAGACGGAAAACTGGTGGATGAACATTTCGGCAGGGCGGGCATGTTCGCCGTTTATGAACTCACCGACAGGGGCTCCACATTCATCGAGATGCGGAAATTCAGCGACGGCATGGATAAGTCCGTCATGGACACAAAAGACATGGGCCCGCTGCATGACAGCGCTGTTCAGGCCAAAGTTGAGCGTCTTGCCGACTGCAAACTTATCTATCTTGCGGAGATCGGCGGCCCTGCGGCGGCGCGGCTTGTGAAAAAGGGCATTTTGCCGATGAAGGTGAAGGAGCCGTTGGCGATCGAAAGCGCGCTCGAGCAGCTTGGGGAGACAATCAGGAAGTCTCCGTCGCCGTGGCTGAGAAAAGCAATGAAACAAAATAGTTCGTAGTTTGGAGTTCGCAGTTCGGAGTAAAAAAAATAGCAAGTACAGAGTACAGAGTACAAAGTTCAGTGTTCGGAAAAACATGACAGGAGGAATCAAACAATGAAGATGATCAGGGCATTTATACGTCCGGAAAAGGAACAGGAAGTGGTTCTGGCGCTCGAAGGGGCGGGATTCCCCTCGCTCACGAAGGTGCCGGTATTCGGGAGGGGGAAGCAGAAAGGCCTGACAGTCGGTCCCGTGCACTACGATGAATTGCCGAAGGTGCTCATCATGACGGTCATTGACGACAAGGACCTGGGCAAGGTGCTCTCGGTTATCCAGGACAAGGCCCGGACCGGGTTCATCGGAGACGGCAAGATCTTTGTAAGCCCTGTCGAGAGCGCCTATACGGTCAGGACCGGGGAAGCAGGATTGTAACAGTGCGGAGTCGAGAGTGCGGATGGATTTTTGAACCATATAGCTCATAGTTCGTCATTCCGGGCTTGACCCGGAATCCAGTGACATTCCAGGAAGCCCCTGGATTCCCGCCTTCGCGGGAAGGACGGCAGGAAGGGTATTGAACAATGAAAGAGATCACTGCCATTATCAGAAGGGACAAGCTGCCGGAAACGAAAAAAGTTCTCGACGATATCGGGTACCCGTCGCTCACGATCCAGAGCGTTGAAGGACGGGGCAAGCAGAGGGGCGCCATGTGCGCGGAGATGGATGCGGAAATGCCGGACAGCTATTGCACGGCGGTGAAGCTCAAACCCACGCCGTCCGCCTATGCGCTTGACCACACGCTGCCGAAGATCGCTCTTTTTGTGCCGAAGCGGCTGCTCACGATCGTGGTGCCGGATGACGTCGTTATGACCGTTGTCAAGTCCATAATCAAAGTGAACCGGACCGGCAAGGCCGGCGATGGGAAGATCTTCGTGTCACCTGTTGAAGGGGCGGTGCGGGTCAGGACCGGAGAGAAGGACGGAGAAGCGATAGCGTAAAGACGTGAAGAGTGAAGGGTGAAAGGTTGGCAGCGGCATGTCATCTCATTTCACGTCTCACTTTTCACTATTCACGCCCCAAGGAGGAACCATGTCCCCCATCACGGGAACCACCCGGGGCGGCAAACCCTGGACACCGAAGTTCATTGATTCGATCAAAATTGACAAGTGCATCGGCTGCGGCAGGTGCTTCAAGACCTGCGGTTTCGATGTGCTGGAGCTTATCGATAAACCGTTCGAAGGCGAGGACGAATACGGCGACGACATGGGCAATAAGGTCATGTCCGTCGCCCATCCCGAGAACTGCATCGGGTGCGAGGCTTGCGCGCGGACCTGCACCAAGAAGTGCCATGTGCACATTGCCCTCTGAGAGGGAAGCACGAAACGGCAAGCGCCAAATAACAGATAAATTCAAAATTCCCAGGGCCACGTTCGAAACGTTTAGGTAATTGATATTTGCAGTTTGAAATATATTTGGGATTTCTCAATACATGGATATTACAATCCGAACCGCCCGTCCCGCTGATATCCCTCGTATGTGCGATCTGCTCGGCCAGCTTTTCACCCTGGAGCTCGATTTTGAGCCGAATATTGAGAAACAGATAAAAGGGCTCAGCCTGCTGATGACCCAACCTGCGGGAACGTCGCTTGTTCTCGTTGCAAGCGCGCTCGGACAGGTCATCGGCATGGCCACGGTCCAGACCCTCGTGTCAACAGCGGAAGGCGGCAGGGTGGGACTTGTGGAAGATGTGATCGTTGATAAGCCCTTCCGCTCCCGCAATGTGGGTACGCTCCTTATCGAGGGGATCATTGCCTGGAGCAGGGAACAGGGATTTATGAGGCTCCAGCTCCTTGCAGACCAAGACAATCACCAGGCCCTGAATTTTTACACCTCCCGGGGCTTGACTCACACCCGCCTCATCTGCTTGAGAGCGATACTGCCCTGTCTTTAAAAATGACAATAAAGGCTTGTGTCCGCCCCCATACCGCAAGGAACGTCTTGCTACAAACCGCGTTCTGTTCCAGCTTATCGCCCTGCCAATTTTGAGATGCCGTTCTACGAATGACATATCGCCTATTTTTCACTTGACAAGACCAGTCGCGGGATGAATAATACGGTTAACAAGTTTAGCAACTATTAAACAATAGGCTGGACGTCTTGTGAGTACAATAAATTCATGACGACGAAGATCCTGGCTTGATGTTCTCATCTTGACGCTTTTCGATTGTTCTTGCGGACTGCAATCCCGCATGAAACGAAGCTTAATATTTTGGATCATGTACATCTTGAGTGGGTAAAAGTGAGACGCTTGACTCACATCACCCGCTCTGGTTAAGTGTTTTGTTCTTGTCTTTGTGTGAAAAAACGTGCTATGAATCGTGCATGAGAAAGA
>JBGPIG010000142.1:0-7021 GCA_041484745.1 Nitrospirota bacterium
CATGCCCCTTTCCCTGAAGCAGGCTGCTGCGGCTGTCGGGCAGTCGAGCCTCATGTGGGCGTATGAAAAGACCTTCGATGCTCACGGGAAAAAGGTAGCGCAGGTACTGCTTACGCGCGAGGACCTTTCGAACCGGACGCGTTTCCTGAACGCCCGGAACACCCTCCAAACACTCCTGGACTACAAGGTCATCCCCATCATCAACGAGAACGATACCGTCTCGGTAGATGAGATCAAATTTGGTGATAATGACAACCTCTCCGGCATGGTGGTGCATCTCACCGATGCGGACCTCCTGATAGTCCTTTCTGATATTGACGGCCTGTATACGGCGGACCCCAAGGTCGACCCTTCTGCGGCGCTGATCCCCCTTGTGGAAAAGATCACTGCCGAGGTGGAGCGTGGCGCAGGCGATGCCCAGACAACGGTCGGTACGGGCGGCATGCGTTCCAAGATAATGACCGCCAAGAAGGTCGGCACCTATGGGGTTCCCATGGTGATCGTGAACGGAAAAAAGAATGGAGTACTGCGGGCATTGTTCGAAGGCAGTGAGGTCGGCACGCTCTTTTTGCCGAGACCCAAGAGGCAAGACAGCAGGAAACAGTGGATCGCCTACACGGTTAATTCCTCGGGGAAACTTGTGGTGGATGACGGCGGTCGCGAAGCGCTCGTGAACAAAGGAAAGAGTCTCCTGCCCGGAGGGATCGTTGCTGTAGAGGGGAACTTCAAAGTTGGTGATTGCGTGACCTGCATGGACAGCGATGGTAATGCCTTTGCCCGAGGACTGGTAAAGTATTCTTCGGGAGATTTGGACCGGATCAAAGGACTTAAAACATCACAGATTGAATCCGTACTCGGGCATAAGGATTATGATGAGGTGATCCATAGAGATGATCTGGTTATCCTGTAATACCGTTGATAATCAACGTAGTTGAAAATTGAAAATGATAACAATGAAAACAGTTTTGATTATCGCCCTCATTATGGTGCATGGTTCTCCTGCTTTTGCTGCGTTGAAGCTGAACGATGAAGCGCCCGCCTTTTCCCTCCGTGACAACGGGGGGAAAGATTTTATTCTCGGGGACTATGCGGGTTCCCAGAATAAAGAGGGCGGCAGCGGGGTCATCCTGAGCTTTTTTGCTTCCTGGTGCGTACCGTGCAGGAACGAACTGCTGCTCATGAATTCTCTTGTCGAGGAATTGAAAGGCAAAGGCGTGCAGGTGGTGATCATAGGAGTAAAAGAGGATTTTGATAAGATCGGTCCGCTCCTTGCGGAATTGAAGGTGAACAAGCCCCTTGTCCTGAGCGACCTCCATGGCAAAATCAGCGGGAAATATCAGGTCAGGTTCCTCCCGACGACATTTTTCATCAGCGCGGACGGGAAGGTAAAAGACATTTCTTTCGGCGAGATAAAGGACGCAGCAGAGTTACGGGAACATGTAGGGAAACTGACAAATAAATAGGCCGGAGTTTTCCGTCTTCGATAGTCAGCTGAAAAAAAGAGGACTGATTTATTATTGCTCCACTGTCTCTCGCCGATTCTCCGCCCCACCCCCGGCGCAACTCGCCAGTCGCAAAACAAAAACAAATGGGAACAAAACAAAACAGGTTGACAATACAAATAAATATGTTTAAAATTCTCCTGGAGTCAGTTATTACGAGCACAGCAGGGTACCGATGAACCTCCCCAACTATATCACACTGGCGCGGGTCGTACTGATCCCTTTTTTTATCAATTTTATGATTTACGGTTATTATGGGGCGGCACTCGCGGTCTTTGTGGCGGCCTGTGTGACCGATGCGCTGGACGGTATGATCGCGCGTATTACCGGACAGAAGACTGAGCTCGGTGCATTCCTCGACCCGCTGGCGGACAAGCTGCTCATCGTCGGCGCCTTCGTGACACTGGTGCTGCTCGGGATGCTGCCGGTTTGGCTTGTCATCGTTGTTGTGAGCAGGGACGTTATTCTTATGATCGGCAGCATCGTCATCTACTTTTCGGGGCACGAATTCAAGGCCCGGCCCTCTATCATCGGGAAGGTCACAACGGTTTTGCAACTTGTCGTGGTGGTACTTTCGCTTATGCTTAAAAAGTTCGGCACCGAGATGATGCTGATGCCGGTCCTCATGTGGATCACGGCCGGTTTCACCGTAGCGTCCGGGATACAGTATATCTCTCGCGGCACGAAGATCGTTGGTCAGGATCTGAAATGAAATACCGACAGGGAGGGTGAATATGAAAATAGCGGAAATGATCAGACAGGCACTTGAGAAAAAGGGCTTTAAAAACCTCAAGGATGCTTCTAAAGTCCTCGGTATCAGCCCGGAACTTCTGCGGGTCACGATCAATAAGGGACATATCCCGAAGGACACGACGCTCATGGTAATCGCAAGCAAACTGAACCTTGACAAGTCCGTCCTCATTCTCGCGGCTCACCAGGAAAAAGTGCCTGATGAGGTCAAGGGTTTTTTCCTTTCGCCGTCGCAGGCAAAGTTCAGACGGGGGAAGCGCAAATACCCGCTTTCCGAAGAGCAGATCAATTACCTGGAAAAGATCCTGAGCATCGATGAGATCATGATGTTGCGAAAGTTCCGCCAGGTTTCCGACGAGGCCAGAGTGCAGATAGACGGGTATGTTGATTTCATGTTTGCATCCAAGAGGAGCAACTGATTGCTCGAGATTGAAGACATCGGCCCGGGAAGCACTGCTGCGGGACTGGGGCTGAAACCGGGCGACATCATTGACGCCATCAACGGCAAGGATGTGCGCGATGTTATTGACTATCAGTTCTTAATCTCGGACGAACGCATCACGCTCGAGCTTCACACGAAAGGCGGAAAGACCAGGGCGCTCACCTTCGACAAAGATCCTGACGACAATCTCGGGCTCGATTTTCCCGCGTTTCGCATCACGCGGTGCAGGAACCGCTGCATTTTCTGCTTTGTTGACCAGATGCCGGCCAACTGCCGGAAGAGCCTGTACATTAAAGATGATGATTACCGCGCGTCGTTTTTATACGGCAATTACATAACGCTTGGCGCCCTTTCTGAATCGGACTGGGAGAGGATATTCAGCCAGCGGCTGACCCCCCTTTATATTTCCGTGCATACGAGCGATCCCGCGCTCCGATCGTTCATGCTGGGAAATAAAAAAGCGCCCGACATTATGGAGAGCATAAAGCGTCTTGCCTCGGGAGGCATCAGGATGCACACCCAGATCGTTCTCTGTCCGGAGATAAATGATGGAGACCACCTTCAGCGGACCGTGGAAGATTTGTCCGGCCTGTTCCCGGCGGTGTCGTCCATCGCGGTAGTACCGGTGGGGCTTACGGCGTTCCGAAAGGGGCTGTTTCCTCTCAGAAGGTTCACTCCGCGTGAGGCCCGTGTGGTGATCGATCAGGTGACGCTCCTGGGGAGGAAGTTTAAAAGACGATTCGGGAACCGTCTCGTGTTCGCTTCCGATGAGTTTTACATCAGGTCAGGCGAGCCTGTCCCCCCGACGTCGTTCTACGAGGATTTCCCGCAGCGGGAAAATGGCGTGGGTATGGTTGCGGAGTTCCTGCGCGACTTCTCGCGAACCAGGCTGCCGAAGAGGGTTGCTCCGATAAAAGCTACGGTGATTACCGGCGTATCGTTCAGGTCCATACTCAAACAGGTTCTGGCGCGGACCAATAAGGTCAACGGCATTCGCATCAATCAGGTGACTGTGCAGAACAGATTTTTCGGCCCCTCAGTGACCGTGGCAGGACTCCTGACGGGTCAGGACATCCTCCGGGCGCTCCGGGGAAAAAGTCTGGGTGACCTGGCCCTGGTCCCTGCGGATGCTCTCAAAGGAGATGAAGACGTCTTCCTGGACGGGATGACGCTCGGTCATCTGGAGCGATCGCTTCATGTCAGGATCGAAAAAGTGGAGAGCTTCAAGGACATGATGGAATTGTTGCGCGGCGGGGGGAGGGAGGCATCATGATCTCCGGAAAGACGAAGATCTTCGGCATATTCGGATACCCGGTCGAGCACACCTTCTCGCCGGGAATGCATAATAGTGCGTTCAAGGAGCTTGGCATGGATGCATGTTACGTTCCCTTTGCGGTGAGCCCCGGCAGATTGGGTGACGCTGTAAAGGCCATTGTACCGCTCGGGCTCTGCGGACTGAATGTAACAGTGCCGCATAAAGAGAACGTGCTTGCCTATCTGGATGAGCTTTCAGAAGAGGCGAGGCTTATCGGGGCGGTGAATACGATCGAAGTCAGGGAGGGGAGGCTGATTGGACATAATACCGACGGGAGGGGCTTTCTTCGCTCTCTTCATAAGGATGCTGGATTTGATCCAAGAGGAAAAAGTATCCTGTTCATCGGTTCAGGCGGCGCGGCCCGTGCTGTGGGGTTCAGCCTGGCGCTCGCCGGCACGAAAAAGATCATGTTCCGTGATGTTGATGCACGGAAGGCCGGTGCCCTGGCGCAGGATATCCGTAATAAAACCGGCGCTGACGCCGCATCAATAAGCGAAGATCTGCTTGCCGCCTCTGCGGCTGAGGCCGACTGCCTGATTAATGCCACGCCGCTCGGACTTAAGAAAACGGACCCGTTGCCTATCGGGAAAGATATCGTGCGGAAAAATCATCTTGTCTGCGACCTGGTCTATAATCCGCCGGAAACCGCACTGCTGAAGGCCGCAAAAGCGCGCGGCGCCAAAAGGCTGTCCGGTCTCGGCATGCTCTTATATCAGGGAGTGATCGCATTCGAAATATGGACAAGCGGAAAAGCACCGGTCCCGGTCATGAAAAAGGCGCTCAGCCGTCAAATCCGGTAACGCATTATAATACGGAGGAAAAGTATTTCATGGCGTCTTGACAGGGCTGTACTATTCAAGTAATATAGGAATCATGTGATTTCGTGCATAAGGAGTCCTTATGGCAATGTCGGGAAGACTCGGCTCAATGCTCGTATCGTCGGGTCTCATTACGGAGGATCAACTCAAAAAAGCATTGGCCGCCCAGAAGAGTGACGGCGGCCGTTTGGGTTCCATCCTGGTGAAGCTGGGTCTTGTCCCCGAGGACAAGCTCATGACGTTCTTGAGCAAGCAATATGGTGTCCCCTTCGTCGACCTGAGTAAATTTGAGATAAACCCCGCAGTCATTAAACACATTCCCACGGAAGTAGCCCAGAAATACCGCATCATGCCGATCAACCGCGCCGGCGCTACGATTACCATCGCCATGGTAGATCCCTCAAACATATTTGCTATCGATGACATAAAATTCATGACCGGGTACAATGTCGAGGCGGTGGTCGCGACTGAAGGCGCCATCATTGAGGCAATAAAGAAGTATTACGGCGGCGCCAAAGCAATGGTGACAACGAGGCCGGGAGCAAGTCCGGCCCCGCAGCAAAAAGAAGAAAAGAAAATTTCCTTAGACGCCAAAGATTATTCAATGGAGGATCTGAGCGAGAGCGACACCTTTGTCGATGACATCGATACCGGCGGCGTAGTGGATGTCGAGGATTTTGACAACCTCGTGCATGGCGCGGTCGATGAACTTGAGGTTGTTGAAGAAGACGCCTTGGATCAGCTGTCGGGCGAGGTTGAGGCGCCCATCGTCAAGCTCGTGAACGGGATCCTGCTGAGAGCCGCGAAGATGGGTGTGAGCGATATCCACATCGAGCCGTACGAAAAGAAATTCAGGGTCCGCTACCGTTTGGACGGTGTTCTGAATACCGTCATGGGGCTTCCGCTCAAGATCAGAAATGCAATCATCTCCCGCGTAAAGATCATGTCCCAGCTCGATATCGCCGAGCGTCGGCTGCCCCAGGACGGCAGAATAAAACTGAAGATGGGGAAAAACAAAACCATGGATTTCCGCGTCTCGGTCCTTCCCACCCTGTTCGGCGAAAAAGTCGTCATGCGTCTGCTTGACAAGTCGAATCTGCAGCTTGATATGACCAAGCTGGGGTTCGATGAAGATCAGTTGATTGATTTTAAAGATGCCCTCGGCAAGCCCTTCGGCATGGTCCTGGTGACGGGCCCTACGGGAAGCGGTAAGACCACCACCCTCTATTCGGCGCTGAGTGAACTGAACACGGATTCCGAGAATATCATGACCGCTGAGGACCCGGTCGAGTTCAACCTGATGGGGATCAACCAGGTACAGATGAAGGATGAGATAGGGCTCAACTTCGCCGCCGCTCTCCGCTCCTTTCTCCGACAGGACCCTGATATCATCATGGTGGGAGAGACCCGCGACTATGAGACGGCGGAGATCGGGGTCAAAGCCGCGCTCACCGGGCATCTGGTGCTTTCCACTCTCCACACGAATGATGCGCCGAGCACAATCAACCGTCTGCTCAATATGGGTGTTGAGCCGTTCCTTGTGTCTTCGGCGGTGATCCTGATCGTGGCCCAGAGGCTCGTGCGGAAGGCCTGCCAGAACTGCAAAAAGCCGCAAAAACTTACGGTCCAGACATTTATCGACGCGGGGTTTGATCCCGAAGAGGCCAAGACCATCGTCAGCTATAAGGGCGAAGGGTGCGATGTCTGCAACAAGACAGGGTACAAGGGCAGGGTGGCGCTCTATGAGGTGATGCCGGTCAAAGAGGAGATCAAGGAATTGATCCTGCAGGGCGCATCGGTCTTTGATATCAAAAAACAGGCCGTAAGTCTCGGCATGAAAACACTTCGGAGAAGCGGATTGCTGAAGGTGAAAAATGGACTGACGTCGCTGGAAGAAGTGGTTGAGAACACGTTCCCTGATAATTAGCGGTCGTCAAGGCGGAATACATTTAGTAAAGAAGGGATTCCCTGCATGGCTAATCTGCATGATTTGCTGAAGTATATGATAGAGAAGGGGGCCTCTGATCTTCACATCACAACCGGGCTCGCCCCGTCGATCCGCATTGACGGCAAGATAAAGGCGATCCCGGGGCTGGATCCTCTTGGCGCCACGCAGACCAAGGACCTGTGTTATAGCATCCTCACGGACGCACAGAAACATAAATTTGAAGAGAACAATGAGCTTGACCTGTCG
>JBGPIG010000143.1:0-7000 GCA_041484745.1 Nitrospirota bacterium
AAAAAGAACTTGACCAGTGGGTAGACGGGGGAATGTCGGTAGGGGTATTTATCAATGTATATAACAACAATTGGGGTATGCCATGGCCCTGGTACATGAATATTTTTAAATACGCGAGGCAATATGATATACCCTTGATCGGACTGAACGTACCGAGCGAGATTACCGAGAAAGTGGCCCGACGAGGATTCGAGTCGCTAACTGAGGTCGAACTGAAGCAGTTGCCGCCTCAATTAAGCTTTGAAAGCGATGACCAGTACAGGGCGCACCTCCGGAAAGCGTTTGAAGCGCACAATGACAGCACAAAATCTTTTGATAATTTTTTCAAGGCGCAGATGATATGGAACAAGACTATGGCATACCATATTTCAACTTTTCTCAAAGCGAATCCTGGGAAAACTGTTGTTGTGCTTGCCGGAACCGATCACTCGGAGGGAATGGGTATTCCCGCGCAGGTAAAAAAGCGGGCAGCGTCCGTTATCGTAGTAATATTGCCTGAGATCGCCGGTCGCTTCGAGAGAGGTACCATAACACGTGAAGATGCGGACTATCTTTTGCTTGAATGATCAAATTGATGAACTCGTTAAAAGTCCCGATGCTACCGCAGAGTCGCGGAGGGCGCAGAGGAAATAAATTTAATTATTAATGGTTCTTTTCTCCGCGTCTCGGCGTCTCGGCGGTGGATTTTAACTTATTACAAATGCATCAAATCTGACATGCATCATAAACACCGATGAAATACCTGCATCTACCAACTATTTTGAAAAATCTACCATTGCTCTTATGTATCCTCCTGCTTACTGCCTCCCCTTCCTTCGGTGAAGATTCGTTCTCGACTGCCGGCAGTCTGGACCTGCGGGGAGTGGATACCCAGAACGGCGACAGTGTGAGGGAAGGGCCGAGCGCAACGGGAAGGATCAAACTCGATGCAAGCGGTACATCCTGGAAGATCCATTCCTGGCTCGAAGGCGGGTGGGATGGATCAGTACGAGATCCTATCAGAGATCACGCTCTTTTTAAGAACTATGACAGAGTTTACCAGGACAATACTCCCTACCTGGAGTTCAAGGAATGCTACCTCTCTCATACATCAGCCAACCTTGAGGTCAGAGCAGGCATCCAGCGCTTTGCCTGGGGAAGGCTTGATGAATACCCTCCGAACGACCTGTTCAATCCCTGGGACTATACACAGTTCCTGCGCAAGCCGCTTGAGGACCGCAAGATCGGCGTTCCGGCGGTCTCGGCGAGTCTGAGCAGGGGAAACTGGACATTCGATACCGTCTGGGTCCCCTGGCTCGTACCCTATCGCCTGCCCCTGCCGTATGAACGATGGTCAGGCATCTCGGGCACCTCGCCGCTTGCACAGGTCCCGAACGCGAAGGTCCTTCCCGAGGAACCGGACCTGCCGCCGCATTCGATCGACAACAGTACCATCGGCTTCCGCTTACGAAAAGCCGGCGACATCGAGTGGGCGCTCAACCTGTTTCATGGCTTTGATCCCCGTCCTGTTTTCAAGACCACAACTCTCATCATTAATCCTCAGCCCGGCACGTTCCTGATCGATCCCGGTTACGTGCCGGATTTTCACCAGATCAGCGTGCTGGGACTGGACGCGGCGGCGGTACGGGGCGACTGGAGCCTGCGATTGGAAGCCGCGTACACCGTCAAACGGTATTTCAATATCAGACGTGAACTCTGGGGCTACCCCTCTGTCCCGGCGCCGGGAATATTTCCTTTGAACTCTATCGAGCGCAGGAGCGACGCGCTCGACTATGGGATCGGCGCTGACTACCGGCTCTTCGAAGACGGGACTCTCATCATCCAGGCGCAGCAAACAATGATTATGAACAGACCGGAAGCGCTGTATGAACGAAAGATCGAGACGACCCTCTGGATGAACCTGAAGGCTGGATGGATGAATCAGAAGTTAGAAACGAACGTGAGCGTTGCCTACAACCCGGAGCATGGTGCGAACATGGCAAAAGCGAACGCCTGGTATGTATTCACCGATGCCTGGAAGGCGGGAATGACTGCAATTAATTTTAGCGGACCACCACAGTCCCTCTTCGGAAGGTATGCACGAAACGACCAGATTGAAGCGGAACTGGCGTTTGCATGGTAAAAATACAGTTCAAAGTTCATAGTATATACATCTTCTTCTACTGCTATGAACTTTATACTCTGAACTCCGAACTCTGAACTCATCCTTCACAGAACCACGACCTTGTTCCTGCCCTCTTCCTTTGCCTTATACAGGGCGGAATCAGCCCGGGAAAATATCCTGTCCGAGCTTACATCGCTCCCCTGGATTATCGTCACCCCGGCGCTTAAGGCGACCTTCACTTGTTGGGTCCCATCGCTGATGTTCTCTTCGTTGATTACTTTCCGGATCCTTTCAGCGACCACGAGGGTGTCCGCGAGCAAGGAGTCGGGACAAATGACCAAAAATTCCTCTCCCCCGACCCTTCCAACGATGTCATGTTTCCTGATACTCGACTTGAGCCGAACAGCTATTACCCGAAGCACGACATCGCCGAAGAGGTGGCCGTAGGTATCGTTGATCTGCTTGAAGCGGTCGATGTCGAGCATGATGAGGCTCAAGGGGTGCCCGGACCTCCTCGCCCGCTCGAATTCCTCATCGAGCCGCTCAACGATGTACCGGCGGTTATGGAGTCCGGTCAGGTCGTCGGTGATCGCCATATGCTTCAGATGTGTCTGTGCATCATTCAGCCGCTTCACCAGTTTCACGAGTTCGTCGTCGCTGTACTTCTCCATGATGTCGCGATAGGTCTCCACCATGGCAAAAATCCGGCCCTTGCTGTCTTTGATCGGCGAAGCATTGATCTCGACATGCCGCTCGTCGCCCCGGACATCGACATGCGTATGGAGGACCTTGACGAGGTTCTCTCCCCGTTGGAACAACTGATAGTGAGGACAGATGATGTTCGGTCCTTCACAGGGACTCGATCGATGGTGCGCCATCTCATAGCATTTTCTTCCAATAAGTTCTTTTTTTTCAACCCCCGAGAAATTCTCAGCCGACGAATTAGCTTGAATAATAGTGTAGTTCTTATCGATGACCACGACGCCGTCGGCAATGCTTTCCATGATGTTCTCAAGCGAGCTCAGGGCCTTATCGCTTTCCTGGACCTTGTGTTTCAGCTTGGTCACCAGCCGTTCGTTGTACAATTTCAGGAACGTCGACTCGTCGAGGGACGTCGAGGTCTCCGCCGGCGCCGCACGTTTTGCTTTTTCAGAGATAACTTCCTTGACCACGGCAATGATGTCCGCGGGGGCCAGCGGTTTGATCAGGAATCTCGATACCCCGAGGTCATGAGCGAGCTGTTCATCTTCTTTGTCGAGATAGTTCCCGGTGTAAAAGACAACCTGGATATCACCCAGGGCTTTGTCTTTCCTGACCTCATTTAAAAAATGGAACCCGTCAAGGCCGGGCATGAGGATATCGGTAATCACAAGAGACGGCCGTTCAGCCCTCACCTTCCGTAAGCCTTCTTCACCATCTTCGGCCGTCGTCACCTCGTAGCCCGCTGACCGCAGGATATCTCCGAGAATGCTGCGAACGTCATACTCGTCATCGATAATAAGTATCTTCATAATAGGTGGTTCTATTATAGCCTATTATTACAGTTATATATACGGTAATTATGGATTTTTTTATCTTTCTTGTTCATCCGGTCTTGCCCTTAAACCATCCTTGATGAACTCACAAAAAATCATACTATACCGTAGAGACACTGAGACGCGGAGAAATAGATATTGAAAAAAAAAATTTCCTTGCTCCTCCGCGTCAGCGGTGATATTCGACTTATTGCGAGTCCATCATGGTTCATCCAACAAAATAATATCTCTTCAATACCATACAAAAGTCTTATTGACCAGGAAGCTATTTATCTCAGCGGGAACGCATGGTTGTCTTCTGTGCTATAATAAGGCCTACAAACAATAGGGATGCAGCGATAACCGATGCTTAGGATTTCACTCGATTTCGGCCGAATTGCTTTTAGGTGAAACATGCTGTTCAGGGTGTTCAATAAAAATGAATTAAAACCATTTTTTACGTCGCTCGCGGCGGAGAATTCTATCGTCGGCCCCGTGGAAACAGGTCTTGATCGGAGCGGAAAGCCCCTCTATGCATTCGAGCAGGTATCCGATTTTGACAAACTTAAGCTTCAGTACACCACGACCAAGTTGCCGGCGAAAAGATATTTTCTGCCGTATCGGGAAGACCTGGCCTCCTTTAAAATGGAGGGCAATGACTGGCAAAAGAACATCGACTACGGCATCGATCGTCCCACGATATTCTTCGGCCTCCATGCCTGCGACATCAACGCCTTGAACAAACTCGATAAGGTGCTCATGAGCAGCGTCTATCCCATGCCCTACTATGCAGCAAAGCGCAAGAACATGTTCATCATCGGAATCGGCTGCGAACCCCAACCTTTCTGTTTCTGCCGTTCCATGGGGTCCGACAGCGTGACCCACGGATTTGATCTGTTCCTCACTGACATCGGCGACCGTTATTTCATGGAGATCCTCTCGGCCACGGCATACAACTTCCTGAAAACCGTAACAACATTCGAGCCGGAAGAAAAGGACCATGTGCTATACATGAAGGTCCTTGCAGAAAAAAACAAAAAATTCACCGCCCGGGTGGACACAACCGATCTGACCAAAATCCTCGACATGGAGTTCCAGTCGCCGGTCTGGAAACAATGGGGAGACAAATGCCTGGGCTGCGGAACCTGCGCGAACGTCTGCCCCACCTGCTATTGCTATGGGGTCGAGGAGACCGTCAATGTGGACCTGAAAGGCGCGCGCAAGAGCAAAACACTCTATTCCTGCAACGTGATCGACTTCGCGGAAGTCGCCGGAGGCCATAATTTCAGGCCCGAACGGTCGACCAGGCTCAAATATCGCTATTACCACAAGCACCGGGGATTCGTCGAGGCCTTCGAAGAATCGCTCTGTGTCGGCTGCGGACGGTGCGGCGAGGCCTGCCTTGCGGACATCACGGTGCCCGAAGTTATCGCCAGCGTGCGGGGAGAGGAAAAGTAAGATGGACAATCGCCTTCCCTTTTTTGAAGTGATTCCCGCCAGGAAATGGCAGAGAAAATCCGACCTCGGCAGCTTCGAATATACGTACAAGGCCGAAATCACGAGTATCTACCGGCTTACGGAATTTGAGAACCTCTATCGCATCAGGATCATCGACGACGAGGACCGCAGGCATTTTTCCTTTCATCCCGGCCAGTTCATCATGCTGGAGGTGCCCGGCGTCGGTGAAGCGCCTTTTTCCATTTCCTCTTCGCCGAGCAATCACGAGGACATAGAGCTCTGCATCCGCACCGTAGGGAATCTCACCGCCTTTCTGGCCCGGGCCGGTCGCGGCATGCATATCGGCATCCGCGGACCCTTTGGCACGAGTTTTCCGATGGAGCGCATGCACGGCGGAAATATTCTGCTCATTGCCGGAGGGCTGGGTCTTGCTCCCCTTCGCTCCCCCATAGCCCATGTGCAGGAGCACCGGAGCCAATTCGACAACGTCGATATCGTGTACGGCACGAAGGAGCCTTCCCGGCTTCTGTTCAAATTCCAGTACGATATGTGGAGGAAGGACGATATCGACCTGCACATCATCATGGAGAAGGCGGACCCACAATGGACCGGACCCGTAGGCCTCATCACCAGAGTATTAAAGGATATCATCGACAGCCGTAGCGCATCATTCATCGACAACACCTATGCCATCGTCTGCGGCCCGCCGGTCATGTTCAAGTTCGTCTGCGCCATGCTGTCCGAACATAACATGCCCATGCAGAAGATGTTCGTATCGCTCGAGCGCCGCATGCACTGCGGTATGGGAAAATGCTGCCGCTGCAACGTCGGCTCGACCTATACCTGTCTCAAGGGTCCGGTCTTCGATTACTGGACCGTAATGAACCTGAAAGAGGCGATCTGATGGACGCACCGAAAACCGATACGCGGACCTATCTTGGCGTGCCGCTTACCCGTCCCCGGGTGGCGTTCTTCGAACTCTCGTCCTGCGAGGGATGTCAGCTCCAGATCGTGAACAACGAGGCTTCGCTGCTGGACTTCCTCTCGCTGGTCACGGTCGTGAATTTCCGTGAGGCTATGACAGAAAAAGCGGACAATTATGACATCGCTTTTGTCGAGGGGTGCGTCACCCGCGCCGATGAGGCGGAGCGCCTTACCCTGATCCGGACAAACGCTAAGGTGCTCGTGGCCTTCGGGTCCTGCGCCTGCTTCGGCGGCGTGAACCAGCTCAAGAACCGGTTCAATGACCCCGCGTGGGTGAAAAAACAGGTCTACGGAAGCCACCCTATCGAGACGAACGACATAGCCAGACCCCTCGATGCCCTGGTCAAGGTAGATCTCAGGATCTATGGTTGTCCGGTAAAGAAGGAAGAGGTCGAGAAGATCGTCATGAACGTGGCCCTCGGCAAAGCCGTCGTGCACCCGAAGTACCCCGTCTGCATGGAATGCAAGGCAAACGAGAACAATTGCCTTTTCGACCTCGGCGAGCCTTGCCTGGGACCGATCACCCGCGGCGGATGCGATTCTTGGTGCCCGAATAACCGGTTCGGCTGTTGGGGCTGTCGCGGCCCGGCTGAGGACGCGAACATTCAGCAGCTGAAGGAGATCATGACAAAATACGGATTTTCCGAGGAGACCATGCTCGACCGGTTAGAATGCTTTGGGGGATTCGCGGTTCACGCGGATACATTAAGAAAAACGATGGCCGGGATAAAATGATTTTGACAGGATAACGGGATAAAAATCTGATCAAAACTGAAACTGATTAAAGACCATCTTAATCCTGTCAATCCTGCCTGTGGCCTGAGGCTATTATCCCGTCAAAAAAGGATTTGATTATATGAAATCAACCCGTACCATAGAGATCCACCACCTGACCCGTGTCGAAGGCCACGGCAATATCAAGAGCGGGATCAAGAACGGC
>JBGPIG010000144.1:0-6972 GCA_041484745.1 Nitrospirota bacterium
ATGACGGACGCGACGAAGTGGCTTGATGAACGGAGAAAAAAGCGGTATCCGCGATGATCTTCGACACCGAAGCGCTGATCTGGTATTTCCGGAGCAGCCAAAAAGGCAAGGGAGTTCATCTCCGGCGTTTCCTACAGGAGGCGCCAGGTGAGCTCCCTTTGCATTATGGAACTGGTACAGGGCTGCCGGGACCGGCAGGAGCTGCGTGAGGTGAAAGCCTTCATGCGCGAGAACATCGCGGCGGTCATTCACCCCGATGAATATATTTCTGAAAAGGCGATTGCGCTGCTCGAAGGGCATGCATCAGCGGATGGACTGAGGACAATTGATGCGCTTGTGGCGGCAACAGCGCTGCGGGAAGACGACACGCTCGCCACCGCGAACCATAAACACTTTAAAAAAATATCCGGCTTAGAAGTTCGGAAGTTTGTTCCGTGAGCCCGCTGTCGGTTCCCCGGTAGCATAGGAAAACGCCGACGCAACGCGTGCAACAACGCCCCTTCGGGGAATCAGCGTCTTGACTTTTCATATGCAGGGAGCAATATTAGTATATGAAGGTTATCACAAGCAAGGAGATATCACCTATGAAACAGCATACTCCCGCCTGCTATGACCCCGCCCCGTCATAAGATTGTTCTATCACGTTGGTTTGCTTTAACTCATTTGAATGTGTCTATGATGAAATTAATTGTGTCGATGATGAAGCTTGTTCCGCGGAGTATAGCGGAAAAGATGGATGCGCTTACGATCTCGCGGGACCGGATAGCCAGGGGAAAGGCCCATCCGACAATCCGCATGAACTTGGCCAATGCGCTGGTCTGCTCCTGCTCCAGTTGCCCCAGCTTTCCCGGTATCAGGGGCGAAGCCCTTTATTGCGCAAGCGGCAAGAGCGCTGTTACTATCGATGAACAAGGGTGCAACTGCGTCACGTGCCCGCTCTATGACCGCTGCGGCAGCTTCAACGTGGCCTACTTCTGCATACATGGGCACTGCGGCGCAAAAGACGACCGGCCGATAGCCGCGCGTATCAAGGACCTTGCCGGTTCCTACCTCGAACGATTTACGTCCCTGCAGGAAACTCGCGCTCCTAGAAGAGATGCAGACCGCACTACAAACAATGCGGAGCTCGATGTAACGCTCCATTTCGAGCGCGAGAAGGACGTACATACGACGTCAAACGTGACCATCCTCCAGGCAGCGCTCGGCGCCGGAATTCCTCATACGCACGTGTGCGGCGGCCGCGCGCGGTGTTCTACCTGCCGTGTCCTGATCTCAAGCGGTCTCGACCACTGCCGCCAGCGGAATGAGCAGGAGGCGCAGCTTGCCCGCATCAAAGGCTTTTCACCCCAGATACGTCTCGCCTGCCAGACCACGGTTACCGGTGATGTGAGTCTAAAACGTCTCGTCCTTGACGACGCTGATATCCAGGTAGCGATCCAGGAAGGACGGACCGACCCAGGCGATGTGGGACGTGAGGCCGAAGTCTCGATAATGTTTTGCGATATCCGGTCGTTCACCGCTTTTTCCGAGCGAGCCCTTCCGTATGACGTGATCCACATTCTGAATCGTTACTTCGAGGGCATCGGTTTGATCATCGACCGTAATGGTGGATACATCGACAAATACATGGGAGACGGTATCATGGTCATCTTCGGTCTTGACCGCGCCTTCAAAGACCACCACGCGCGATTGGCGGTTGCCGCAGCTTTGGACATGGCTAGGTCGATACCCGAATTCAATCAATATTTGAGATCACACTTTAACCACGAGTTCCGCATAGGTATCGGAATTCATACCGGGACCGTGATCCTGGGCAGCCTCGGCTATCATAAAAAGAAAGAGTATACCGCACTCGGCGATACGGTAAACACTTCGTCCCGGATTGAATCGGTCAATAAAAAGGCGGGAACCACCGTGCTCGTGTCGGAACAAACATACGAACAAGTTCGGAACGAGTTCCACTGGGGACGGAGTTTCTCGGAGGACGTAAAGGGGAAGCAGGAGTCTTTGCACCTCTATGAATTGCTGATAGATTAGGGCGGACCTGCGGTAAACCCGAAAGCCTCGCACGGAAGACAGTTCGGACAGAGGGGCCGTATATATCGTTGCGGGTAGAATTCTGACAGCCGAAATATGGCCCATAGTAATTTGCTTTGAAAAGTGGTATAAAAATGACAATGATATTCACAAGCAAGGAGGTCCGGAAGAATGGTAAACAACGTCATGAATACCGCCCAGACGGCCATCAACGCCTACTCGACCATGCTCGACAATACTGCGAGCAATGTCGCCAATGTGAACACGCAGAACTACCAGCCTGTTGAGACGATCATGAAGGATGCGAAAGGCGGCGGGGTAAGCGCGAGCACGACCCGGGCCGCGAATGCGGACCAGGTCGATCTGTCAAAGGAAGTCGTGGACCTGATCATCGCGGAAAACGGGATCAAGGCAAATGCCAAAGTTATAAAGACCGCACAGACGATACAGAAGAGCGTTATTGATATGCTGGCATAGGCTGTACGCAGGTTTAACGAAACGATTAAAGAGGCTGTTGCCCGGTTCAGAGCGGCAGCTTTTTTGTCTCTTCGACGGGGTGTCCCGCCTCGGTCCCGCTCAGTGATTGGAGCTTGTCTCCGAATTTGGCAAGACGCTTGTCCGCCTCGTCATATCGTGACTTCGTATTTGACAGATGTTTGCCCACCAGTTCGAACTCTTCCTGAAACTTTTTGAAATCGCCCGAAAGCCTGGCAATGTTCCTCAGGATCTCCTGGGCCTGTTCCTCGATGTGCATTCCCTTGAGTCCCAACAGAATGGTCTGGAGGTAGGCGTAGAAGCTGTTCGGAGAGACCGGGATGACCCGCTTGATAAAGGCGTAGCTGAGCAATCCCTTGTCCGTGTCCACGGCCTCGTCCCTGATGATCAGTTCGTAGTATACGTTCTCGGCGGGGATATACATGAGTGCGAAGTCGAAGGTGCCTTCGTCAGGCAAGATATATTTCCCGGCGATCGCGTCAATATGCCTTTTCACGTCCCCGATGAACTTCTTCTTGGCCGTTTTCCGTTCGTCTTCCGTTGCCGTTTCGACGACTCGTTTGAAGTTCTCGAGGGGAAACTTGGCGTCCACCGGTACGAGGTTCTTGCCGAGTTTAATGACGGCGTCCACGGTTTCTCCGCTCTTGAACCGGTGCTGCAGCGCGTAGTGCGCAGGGGGGAATATCTGGGCCAGCAGGTCGCCGAGGAAGAGTTCGCCGAGACCACCTCGAAGCTTGGGGGAGCGGAGGATCTCCTGCAGGCTGGCGATGTCCTTGCCCACGTCAAACACTTTTTTCGTGGCTTCGGAAAGGCCCCCGAGTCCCTTGTTCACTTCCTGGACGACGCGCGCCGCATTGTCCAGCCTTGCATTCAGGTCCCCCGTCGACTTCTGAAGTTGCTGCGTGACCTGGCCCAGCTGCGCATTCACCTGCTGTGAGATCTGGCCGAGCTGCTGGTTCACGGTGTCCTGGCTTTTAAAAAGGGATTCGGTGAGCGTATGGCTGAGCGACTGCACCTCCTGCTGCATGAGGGCCATCGTGGGGTCAACGGTCTTCTTCTGGGATTGGAGCGCAAGCCAGAGAAGGATCAGGACAACCGCTGCGAGAAGTATGAGGATGGCTATTTGCATTTGAGTTTAGAGTTTAGAGCTTGGAGTTGGGAGTTAAACGACTTGAATTATATTCCACCGAACTACGAACTCCCTACTCCGAACGGTGTTACTGAATAGAAAGCATCCGGTCCAGAGCCCGCTTGGCCTTCACCTGGATTTCTTCGGGGACCTTGATGACGTACTGCATTTTTACCATCGCGGTCAGCACGCTTTCGATCGTCGTCCGCTTCATGTTGGGGCAGACCATTTTGCGCGACAGTAGATGGAACGTTTTGTCCGGGCTGTCCTTCCGCAATCGATGGAGAAGGCCCTCTTCGGTGCCGATGATGAACTCTTTCTCCCCCGACTCCTTGCAGAACCGGAGCATGCCGGAGGTGCTGGTGATATGGTCCGCCTTGTCCTGGATCTCGGGCGGACATTCGGGATGGACGATCAGGAGGGCGTTCGGATGTTCGGTCTTTGCCCGCGTGACGTCGTCCATCGTGAGCTGGACGTGGTGAACATTGCAGAAGCCGTCCCAGGAGATGATCTTCTTCCAGGTGCGCTTGGCGGCATAGGCCGAGAGGTTCCGGTCGGGAATGCAGATGATCGTGTCTTCCTTGAGCGACTCGACGACCTTGACGACATTCGAGGACGTGCAGCAGATGTCGCTCTCCGCCTTGACCGCGGCCGAGGTGTTCACATAGGCCACAACCGGTACGCCGGGATATTTCTTCTTCATGTCCAGAAGCGTGAAATTATCGGCGAATTCGAAGGCGATGCCGTACAATTCCGTGAAGAGGTCGCGTTTCGTCTTGCGCGGACCTTTGACGGTGACCATGTCCGCCATGGGGCAGCCCGCGCCGATCTCGGGCAGCAGCACGGTCTTGTTCGGGGAGAGGATCGAGGCGCTTTCGGCCATGAAGTGTACGCCGCAGAACACGATGACTTCATGGTCCGTCCTTGCCGCGGCGCGGGAAAGCTCAAGTGAGTCTCCGGTGATATCCGCGATGTCCTGCACCTCCGGGCGCTGGTAGTTGTGCGCCAGGATGATCGCATTCAGGTCTTTTTTGAGCTTGAATATCTTTTCGCGGAGGGTTTTGATTTCAGTTTTATCGGCAGTCATAGATAAGCTGATAATACCGATAAGTGGCTTCGGATGTCAAATAGAATTTGTCTTTTCAATAAAATAGCGCCACATCGGAATGAGCCCGTATCGCAAAATATTATGACGAGAAAGGTTGCATGAAATCGTCTTTTTGTGTTATAGTGAAAAAAATCATCAAAGAATAACCTCCGGTAATTGCCGGTGGTGCGGCTTGTATGAAAGGTCCGTATTACGATAGAAGTGTATTGTTCAACTCTAGGAGTGAAGTCCACATATAAATTCCGCTCATACTAAACCGGATTCTCCCCGTCGCATCACTTGCTTATTTATCATCATACTTAAACTTCCTCATCGTTGGCGGCGGGGGAGGCCAAGGAGACAAGAATAATGAAGATCATAAAAATATCCGCGCTCGTTCTTGCCGCGCTCGCCGTCGCTGCAATAAGCTTTGAGGGCTGTCAGAAAGGCGGGAAAATATCCGCTCTTACCGTAAGTCCGGCCAATCCGGTCATCGCGAACGGAGCCTCCGTGCAGTTTACAACCGGAGCGACATTTTCAGACGGGTCGGTGATACCCTGGACGATGGTAATCTGGAGCTCTTCAAATACCGGGGTGGCAACCATCAGCAACGCGGCAGGATCAATGGGTCTCGCTTCGTCAGGCGCCGCGGGCACAACCACCATTTACGCAACCGGCATCGGCCACCCGGACATCATCGGCACGGCGACGCTCACCGTGACCAACACACCGCTCGTGACCATCAGGGTGACCCCTGCCAATTCAGTCACGGCGAAGGGGACCACCCGGCAGCTTACCGCGACAGGGACATTCGCGGACGGTACGACGATGAACCTGACGTCATCAGTGATCTGGAGCTCATCAAATGCGGATGTCGCATCGGTGAGCAATGCGGCGGGATCGATCGGTCTTGCCACGTCAACGGCCGTCGGCTCAATAACCATTATAGCGGTCGACCCGACAGCAAACATCTCGGCAAGCACGACGTTGACGGTTATTTAGAATAATAAGACGAAAACTTATAGATCTTGTCTCGCGTAAAGCCGCAAAGGCCGCAAAGAACGTCGAGAGTAAAAGAGAATATTGTTTTACAGAAAGATGCACCAGCTTTACTTTGCGCGCTTTGCGGCTTTGCGCGATAATGCATTGCTTGGTTCCGGTTTATCCGGGGTAGGGGATAAAAACAGGTAAGGCATGAAACCACACCCTGCGCTCACGGTTCCACTCGTATACACTGGGCGCAGGCAGGGAGCACGGAGGAGTGCTCTGCGGTTAATTTCTGGCAGTACGTCAGCGCCCGTCGGGAGGAACGTTATGAAAAAAGTTTTCAGTATCGCGGCGCCACTT
Source organism: Nitrospirota bacterium (assembly GCA_041484745.1). GTDB lineage: Bacteria > Nitrospirota > UBA9217 > UBA9217 > UBA9217 > JALNZF01. The sequence continues at coordinate 6,096 of JBGPIG010000144.1, forward strand.
ATGTTCTTGTTGTTTGTTCTTTCATCATGTGGCCATGGAGGCCACTCAAGTGGGCCTGTTACTCTGGCTTCGATCTCCACAACACCCGCCGCGCCGAGCATCGCGTCGGGAACGACACTGCAATTCATCGCAACCGGGACCTATTCAAACAGCACTACGCAAGACCTGACCGCACAGGTGACGTGGAGTTCGTCGAATCCAGCCGTAGCGACGATCAGCAACAGCGGATTAGTCGCGTCTTATGCAACCGGCACAACCACGATAACGGCGACATCAGGCGCTCTCTCAGGTACCGCCGCTCTCACCATAAGCGGGACACCGGAGAACAGCTGGACCATCAAATCGTTCGGCAACACGCTGCTTGGCATTGCCTGGTCCGGGACGCAATATATAGCCGTGGGACAGGGCGGCATCATCCTGACCTCTCCTGACGGGACAGCGTGGACACTTCAGGAATCAGGTACTGCACAATTCCTCTGGGGAGCGGTCTGGTCCGGAACGCAGTATGCGGTCGTGGGACAAGACGGCGTCATCCTCACCTCTTCCGATGGAGTAACGTGGACATCGCGGACCTCGGGCACTACCAATTACCTGTGGAGCATTGCCTGGTCCGGGACGCAGTTTGCGGCAGTGGGATTGGGCGGCACGATCCTCACGTCTCCTGATGGCGTGACCTGGACCGCGCGCACTTCGGGCACCACTGCTAATCTCAATAGCATTGCCTGGTCGGGGACGCAGTTCGCAGCAATAGGACAGGGCGGCACGATCCTCACTTCCGCCGATGGGGCAGCGTGGACACAGCAGGCCTCCGGCACTAGCAATTATCTGTGGAGCATTTCCTGGTCCGGCACTCAGTTTGCCGCGGTAGGAGCAGGCG
>JBGPIG010000145.1:0-6950 GCA_041484745.1 Nitrospirota bacterium
ATGGCCTATTCTCCCTACAGCGACATTGACCTGACCAAGCTCCGGCAGCGGCATGTGCTCAAGCGGATGGTGGACGAAGGGTATCTGACCGAGGACCAGAGCAAGAAGATCTATGACCAGCCGCTCAACCTGGAGAACCTGCGGACCCAGGAAGAACTTGCGCCGCACATTGTGGATTATATCCGGAAATATATTGAAAAGCGCTACGGTCCCGATAAGCTGTACCAGGGGGGGCTCAAGGTCTCCACGGGCATCGACCTTGATCTGCAGCGCACCGCGGTCAATGCGCTCAAGGAGGGTCTTCGCGCGCTCGATAAGCGGCAGGGCTTCCGCGGCCGCGTCGGGTTCAAGCAGCTCAAGTCCGCGTCCACCCCGTTGGGATCGCTCCACGTGATGGTGAAGCCCGGAGAGGGTTTCAATGCGCAGGTGCTTTCCGTCGGCGATGACTTTATTACGGTGAGGGGCCGCGGGCTCATAGGCCGCATCCTGAAGGACGACATGGCATGGGCGCTCATCAAACCCAGGAAAAACAAGGAGGGTCTCGACGAATACAGGAAACCGGCGGAGCTCGTCCAGCCCGGCGACATCATCAAGGTCCGGTTCAAGGACTACGACAAGAGGCAGCAGCTCGCTTCATTCTTATTGGACCAGACGCCCCTGGTGGAGGGCGCCGTGGTGTCGATCGAGCCGTACACCGGGTATGTGCGCGCCCTGGTGGGCGGATATGATTTTGTGGAGGGCGGGTTCAACCACGCAACCGAGGCCAAGCGCCAGCCCGGGTCGTCGTTCAAGCCCTTCATCTACGGCGCGGCGCTCGAGACGGGGTTCACCCCGGCCAGCATCCTTATGGACGTGCCGGTGATCCATGAGAAGAGCGAGTATGAAAAAAAGGGGTGGAAACCGATGAACTACGATGAGCGGTTCCTCGGCCCCATGCGGCTCAGGACGGCGCTGGCGCTGTCGCGTAACGTGGTCACGGTGGGACTGATCGAGAAGATCGGCATGGACAAGACCATCGAGTTTGCGCGCAAGGCCGGCATAACGAGCCCGATCAATTACGACTATACAACGGCTCTGGGATCATCGGTGGTGAGCCCCTTTGAGCTTACCTCCGCGTATGCGACCTTTGCTTCGCAGGGCGTGCGCACCGAACCGATCGTGATCAAGAGCATTATCGACGGCAGGGGAGTCGTGCTCGAGAGCTATCAGCCGGAGCCCAAAGAGGCGATCGACCGGACCACCGCGTTTCTCGTTACCAGTTTGCTCAAGAGCGTGGTGGAGGAGGGTACGGGAAGGGGCGCCAAGGTCATCGGAAAGCCGTTGGCAGGCAAGACGGGCACGACGAACAATTATGTGGACGCCTGGTTCGTGGGCTACGCGCCGAGCATCGTGACGGGCGTGTGGGTGGGGTATGATAATCCGAAAGCGTCGCTCGGCCATAAAGAGACCGGCGCGCGCGCCGCGCTGCCGATCTGGATATCGGTCATGGCAAAGGCGCTTGCGGACAAGCCGGCAGAGGACTTCATGCCGACCGATGATGTCGTGTTCGTGAAGATCGATCCCGAGAGCGGTCTGCTTGCGCGAGAGGGCGCTTCGGACGCGTATCTTGACGCATTCCGGCGCGGCACCGAGCCCACGCAGTACGCCGATACCGTGAAAAGAGCGAAGACGGATTTTTTCAGCCTGGACCAGGGAGACGCGGGAGAAGCGCCAAAAAGTAAGATCAACCCTGATGAGGTGACTGATTGATGAACGACAACCGTCAGTTCGGAGTTGGGAGTTCGTAGTCAGGAGTCAGTTAGGAGTTCGTATGGGAGGCAAGCTGAATGGACTATAAGACGACACTGAATCTGCCGAAGACCGACTTTCCCATGAAAGCGAACCTGAAGGACCTGGAGCCGCGGACGATTACGCGGTGGCGGGAGCAGGAGATCTACGGTCTGATCCAGGAGCGGAACAAGGGGAAGAAGAGCTATATCCTGCATGACGGCCCGCCGTATGCCAACGGGCATATCCACATCGGCCATGCGCTGAACAAGATCCTGAAAGACATTATTGTGAAGTACAAGTCCATGCAGGGGTTCTCCTCTCCCTATGTGCCGGGCTGGGATTGCCACGGCCTCCCGATCGAGCACCAGGTGCTGAAGAACCTGGGGCCCAAAAAAGAGACCATGAGCAAGGCCGAGATACGGACGCTTTGCCGCGAGTATGCTGAGAAGTTCATCACGATCCAGCGCGACGAGTTCAAGCGCCTCGGCGTGTTCGGCGACTGGGACCATCCCTATCTTACCATGAACTACCCGTACGAGGCCGCGATCGTGCGCGAGCTCGGCAAGTTCGTGGGCGCCGGCGGTGTGTACAAGGGCAAAAAACCGGTGTACTGGTGCGGGTCCTGCGAGACCGCGCTTGCCGAGGCGGAAGTGGAGTATGCCGACCATGAGTCTCCCTCCATCTCGGTCCGCTTCAGCCTGGTGGACGCATCAAAGGTATTGCCGTCCCTCGCGGGGAAGAACGTCGCCATCGTGATCTGGACCACCACGCCCTGGACACTTGTCTCGAATCTGGCGGTGGCGCTTCACCCGGAGTTCGACTACGTCGCCGTTGATGTCGGCGCCGATACGGTCCTCATTCTTGCCGAGGCGCTCCTGGCCCAATCCATCCAAAAGTTCGGGATTGCGGAATATAAAGTAATCGAAAAATTCAAAGGCAGGAAGCTTGAAGGGCTCAAGGCGCGCCATCCGTTTATCGACCGTGAATCCGTGGTGGTCCTCGGCGACCACGTGACGCTGGAAGCCGGCACCGGCGCGGTGCATACGGCGCCCGGCCACGGCCAGGAGGACTATGAGGTCGGGCTCAAGTACGGCTTGGATGTGTATGCCCCGGTCGATCATAAAGCGCGGTTCACGAAAGAGGCGGGCGTCTTCGCGGGCGAGCACGTGCACAAGGCGAACAAGGGCGTCATCGCGCTGCTCAAAGAAAAGAACGCGCTCCTGGCCGAAGAGAAACTTGTCCACTCCTATCCCCATTGCTGGCGGTGCAAGCATCCCGTGATCTTCCGCGCGACCGAACAGTGGTTCATCTCCATGAAGAAGAACGACCTACTCAAGAAGGTGATCGAGAACGCGAATGCGGTCACCTGGGTACCGGGGTGGGGGAAGGACCGGTTCCTCTCCATGGTCGAGAACCGGCCGGACTGGTGCATCTCGCGCCAGCGTTCCTGGGGCGTCTCGATCGTAGCATTCACTTGCAAGGACTGCGGGGAACTGCTGCTGGACAAGACGATCGTTGACCATGTGGCGGATATCGTTGAACGCGAGGGGGCCGATGTCTGGTTCACCAGGACCTCTTCCGAACTGCTTCCCGCAGGTACGGTGTGCAAAAAATGCGGTAAGAACGATCTTGAAAAAGAAATGGACATCCTGGACGTCTGGTTCGATTCCGGAGTCTCGCATGCCGCGGTCCTGAAGCAGCGACAGGAGCTTTCCTGGCCCGCTGATATGTACCTTGAAGGGAGCGATCAGCACCGTGGATGGTTCCAGTCCTCGCTCCTGGCATCAGTCGGCACCACGGGCCAGGCGCCGTACCGCACTGTTTTGACCCACGGTTTTACCGTTGATGGGCAAGGCAGAAAGATGAGCAAATCTGCCGGCACCGGCGTCGCTCCGCAGGAAGTTATCGACCAGTACGGAGCGGAAGTCCTGCGGCTCTGGGTCTCTGCTGCCGACTACCGCGACGATGTGCGCATTTCGAAAGAGATCCTGACCCATCTTGCGGAGGCGTATCGGAGGATCAGGAACACGAGCAAGTATCTTCTCAGCAATCTCTCGGACTTCAATCCCGATACGGACAAGGTCGCGGACCGGGACCTGCTCGAGATAGACCGCTGGGCGCTGCATCGTTTGCAGAAACTGGTCCAGCGCGTGGAGAAAGCCTACGATGAGTTCGAGTTCCACGTCGTGTTCCACTCGCTGCACAACTTTTGCGCCGTTGACATGAGCGCGTTCTACCTCGATATCCTGAAAGACCGGCTCTATACCGCGAAGACCGTATCAATCGAGCGGCGCTCGGGCCAGACCGCCATGCACGCGATCCTCTCCGCCATGGTTCGCCTGATGGCGCCCGTGCTGTCGTTCACGGCCGACGAGGTCTGGAGCTATATGAGAGAGGGCGCAACAACAAAGAGCGTGTTTCTGAACGAGTTTCCGAAGGCCGAACCGAAGTACCTCGATGATGCCCTCGAAGACCGGTGGAACAAGCTCCTCGCGGTGCGCGGCGAGGCCGCAAAAGTGCTGGAGGCGCTCCGCAGGGACAAGAAGATCGGTCACTCGCTCGACGCAGGTATTTGGTTGTATGCAACGCCGGAGCTCTATGATCTCCTGAACAGCTACAAAAAGGACCTGGCGTTCATCTTCATCGTTTCGTCGGTTAACATTGCAAGGGCGGCCGACGCGCCGGGTGACGCATACGCAAGCGACGTGATCAAGGAACTCAGGATCACCGCGGGCCCGGCCAAGGGCGCGAAATGCGGCCGCTGCTGGATGTACAGCGAAACCGTGGGAACGGTAGCGGAACATCCCGAGGTCTGCGGAAGGTGCGCGGGGAATCTGTAAAATAGTTCAGAGTTCATAGTAAGGAGTTAAGAATCAAATTCTACCCAAAACGGAAAGAATACTTTCACCACAAAGGCACTAAGACACTAAGAAAATCTTTATTATTACGATGCTAACCGAATATCAAAGCCTTTGCCTTCATTCATTTCTTCGTGCCTTTGTGTCTTCGTGGTAAATTGTGGTTTCGGCTTGTCCGGGTTAGGAATGGGAAATTAGCGCATGAAAAACAAATACCTTTGGGCCGGATCGATCGTGGGTATCGTGCTGGTCCTCGACCAGATCACAAAATATATCGTGCGTGCAAATATCCGTCTCCACGAGATCATCACCGTCGTCCCGGGCTTCTTCAACCTGACCCACGTACGGAACAAGGGGGCGGCCTTCGGCCTCCTTGCCAATCTGCCGGAGTTCTGGAGGAGCGCGTTCTTCATCACCGTCACGATCGTTGCCGTGGCAGCGATCGCCGTGCTTATCGTGAAGTCCCAGGAGCGCCTGCTTGTCTCCGCTTTTTCACTCATCGCGGGCGGGGCCGTGGGCAACGTGATAGACCGGATGCGGTACGGCGAGGTGGTTGATTTCATCCAGTGGTATGTCAAGTCCTATTACTGGCCGTCGTTCAACGTGGCTGATTCGGCCATCTCGATCGGCGTTGCGCTGTTGGCGATCGATATGCTGTTCGCGACAAGCACAAAATCACAAGCACCAAAATACAAATAAGCACTGATAATCAAGCACCAAATTCCAAATGTTTGGTTATTGTAATTTTGGTGATTGGATATTATTTGTGATTTGGGATTTGAATATTGGAATTTGGAGAGCAGAACTAAAGAATGCATCCCATACTGTTCGAAATACCGAGATTTGAATTATTCAACTGGACCATCGGCCCTTTCCCCATCAGGATGTACGGCCTCATGATCGGTATCGGCTTCCTCCTCGCCATCTATCTGGCGTCCCGGCGCGCAAAGAAGGAAGGTATCGACCCGGACCGCATCATGGACATGGGGGTCTATCTGCTCCTTGCGGCCATCATCGGTTCGCGCATCCTTTACGTGCTGACGACGCTGCAGGAGTTCACGAACAATCCGCTGGACGTATTCGCTATCTGGAAGGGTGGTCTCGTATTCTATGGGGGTCTGCTGACGGCTGTGCCCGTGGGCATCTGGTATCTGCGGAAGCACCACATGCCGGTCTGGAAGACCGCGGACATCATGGCCCCGTCCATCGCCCTTGGCCACGCCTTTGGCAGGCTTGGCTGCTTCTTTGCCGGCTGCTGCTACGGTGCGCCGTGCAGCGGTCCGGTCTGTGTGACCTTCACTGATGCGCATTCTCTTGCGCCTCTCGGGGTACCGCTTTTCCCGACCCAACTTATGGAATCGGGCGGCGAGTTCCTGATCTTCGGCGTACTCACGGCCCTGTGGCGGTACCGGAAGTTCGACGGCCAGATCTTCTGGCTCTACCCGCTCTTCTACGCGGTTCTGCGGTTCATCATAGAATTTTACCGCGGAGATGCGATCCGCGGGGTCTACTTCGGCGGACTGGTATCCACATCGCAGATCATCGCGGTGTTCATGTTCGGGTTCTCCCTCGTCATGCTCGGGAGACTGCGGAGAGCCGCAATCGCACACTGATAGTATTGATCGCCCATGCCTATAACAACCCACACTGTCACTGAAAAGCACATCGGCAAGCGCCTCGATATATTTATTGCCCACTACGAACCGCACCTCTCTCGAAACCGCATCCAGATCCTGATCAAGGACGGGCTTGCCCTCGTGAATGGAAGGACCGAGAAAACGGGCCGGAAGGTCAAACTCGGCGAGACCGTCACCCTTGAGCTGCCGGAAAGAAAGGTCCACGATGTCCTGCCTGAACCCATCCCACTCTCCGTGATCTATGAGGACCCTCACCTGATCGTACTGAACAAACCGCCGGGACTCGTGGTCCATCCCGCTCCGGGCAACTATACCGGAACGCTCGTGAATGCGCTCCTGTACCACTATGGGAGTTTGCCGTCCCTGGGAGCGGGTGCGCAGGGGAATGAGCGCGAACGCGCGGGCATCGTCCATCGTCTGGACAAGGACACCTCCGGGGTCATGGTAGTGGCCCGGACGCGGGAAGCGCTGCGCTCACTTTCCGCGCAGTTTAAGGACCGGGTCGTGAAAAAACGCTACCTCGCGCTCGTTTCGGGTGTCATCAAAAAAGGATCAGGCACGATCGAGGCAGGGCTCGGAAGGCATGTGAAGGAGCGGAAGAAGATCAGCGTGCATACGCACAAGGCGCGCGAGGCGGTCACGGATTTCCGGGTGAAGGAACGGTACAGGAATGCGACGCTCGTGG
>JBGPIG010000146.1:0-6897 GCA_041484745.1 Nitrospirota bacterium
CATCTTTCTCCTGGCCGTTGTGAAGGTGCTGGGAAAGCTCAATGTTGCGTCCGCGCTCGGTCCGCTCCTCGCGCTTGCCGACCACCCCGACACGGAGGTCCGGAAGAGCGTGCTTGAGGGGATCGCCGGCTACGAAGGGGAGACAGTGCTGCGCGTTGTCACCTCCCGGCTGTCGGACCCTCACTGGAGCGTGCGGAAGGCGGCGATCGAGGCGCTCATGCAGAAGCGGGACGCGGCAACCGGAGCACTGCTCGAGAGGCTTGCCGACTATGACCCGGATACAACGGTGCGACAGGCCGCGAAAAGGGCGTTAGGGAGATAAATGTTCGGAGATCAGACCATTCCGCTGCCGGACGACGTGTTCAGGCTCCTCCGGGATTTCGTCCACAGCTACTGCGGGCTCTATTTTGATGACGGCTCAAAGTTCCTGTTCGAGCGGAGGCTCTCGCGCCGGATCGAGCAGCACCAGCTCAAAAACTTCGAGGATTACTATCACTTACTCCTCTATGACCGCAAGCGGGAAGACGAGCTCACGATTCTCGTGGACAACCTCACGACGAACGAGACCTATTTCTTCCGGGAGGTCCCGCAGCTCCGCGCCTTTTCCGAGGAGATCCTGCCCGAACTGCGCAGGACCCTGGCGGAACGAAAGGTGCTCCGGATCTGGAGCGCCGGGTGCTCCACCGGCGAAGAGCCCTACACCATTGCCATGCTCCTTCTTGAATCGGGAGACTGGTGGCGCGACTGGCAGGTGGAGATCATCGGCAGCGACATCACCCAGCGAGTGCTGCACACGGCGCGCAAGGGCGTGTACAAAAAGAACGCGCACCGCGCTACAAGCCCGGAGATGCTGGCTAAGTACTTTGTCGAAGAGAAGGGTGAGTACCGGATCATCGACAAGGTAAAAGAACTGGTCTCCTTCAGCTCCCTGAACCTCCTTGACCCCTACAAAACCAGCCTGATCAGCAACATGGACATCATCTTCTGCAGAAACGTGATCATCTATTTCGACAAAGAGGCGAAAAAAAAGGTGATCGAGAGCTTCTACCACAAGCTCCGCGAAGGCGGGTACCTGCTGCTGGGTCATTCCGAGTCGCTGATCAACATTTCGAATGCTTTTGTGCTTCGTACGCTCAAGAACGACATGGTCTACCAGAGGCCGATGCGGGCAAAGGTGTGCTCGTAATCGACGGACAAGGGGACGCGAACTACTGCTATGGCAAAAATAAAGGTTCTTGTTGTCGATGATTCAGCTTACAACCGCACGGTCATTACCCAGATGCTCGCGAGCGACGAGGGAATGGAGGTCATCGGGAGCGCCGTCGACGGTATGGACGCCATCGCCAAGACGCTCCGTCTGATGCCCGATGTAATCACCCTCGACCTCGAGATGCCGAATATGGACGGGTTCGCCTTTTTGCGGTGGCTCATGAAGGAGCGGCCCACGCCCGTACTGGTGCTCTCGTCGCGCTCCGACAGCCGCAGCGTCTTCCGCGCCCTCGAGCTTGGGGCCGTAGATTTCCTGGCCAAGCCCGAGGTCCGCATCTCGAAGAGTATCGAGGGCATTCAGGACGACCTCCTGCTCAAGGTCCGCACGATCCTGCACCTTGAGATGGCGAAGGTCAAGACTACGATCGACCTCCTTGCCCGGGAACAGGCGCCGCCGGTGGCCCGGAAGGAAGATGATGTGTTGCGGGAACGCGGACCCATCGAGGTGGTGGCGATTGCGTCGTCTACCGGGGGCCCGCCCGCGATCCAGGCGATCCTTACGGCGCTTCCCGCCGACCTGAGCGCCGGCATCGTGATCGCGCAGCACATGCCTCCGGGGTTTACCCGGAGCTTTGCCGAGCGGCTCAACAAGCTCTCGCCGCTGGTTGTGCGCGAGGCAGTTGCCGGCGACCTCGTCGAGCCGGGCACTGCGCTCATTGCGCCCGGGGGATATCACCTTGTCATCAAGAGGGACCGCAGCGGCCTGGTGACCGAGCTGCTCTCCCGGAGCCCCGCTGACCTCTACGCGCCATCCGCCGACCGGATGATGGCGTCGGTTGCCAAAGCCTGCGGCCCCGCCGTGCTCGGGGTCGTACTGACCGGGATGGGCAGGGACGGCGTCGAAGGCGTGCTCGCGATCAAGAGCGAGGGGGGCCAGTGCCTCGCCGAGAGCGAGGAAAGCGCCGTCATCTTCGGCATGCCGCAGGAGGCCATCCGCACGGGGGTCGTGGACAAAGTCCTGCCGCTCGGCAAGATGGCCGAGGAGATCTCCCTGCGGTGCAGCCCGCCAAAGACATCGCTCTGAATGAAGGCGGCGGACGAATTCACGCTTGATAATTTTTGCAGACTCCACTATAATTCGTACGCTGTGCTTTTTCGCTTGAGAGGGGGCGGCTGCACCAGGAGGATATGATGGACAAAGAACCCGCATCGATCTCCAAGAAGGTTGAAGACTTTCTCCAGGTCTTCAAAAAAGGGGAGGAGTTTACCCACGAACTGCTCAAAGAGAACGAGAAGCTTCGCTACAAGGTCGCCCAGCTTGAAGAGGTCACCAAGTTCTCCGGACGGGAAGAAGGCTTCAAATTCCGCAGCCTCGAAGAGAGAATAAAATTTTTAGAAGAAGAAAACAAACATCTCCTTGATCGCTACCGCCTGGCGGAGGAGGAGAACAAGGACTTCGCAAACCGGTACCTGGAAGTCGAGTCGGAGAACAACAACCTCGCGAACCTGTACGTGGCGAGTTACCAGCTCCACTCCACGCTCGACTTCAGCGAGTGCCTCAAGATCATTCTCGAGATCGTCATGAACCTGATCGGCGCCGAAGAGTTCTCGATCATGATGCTTGACGAGAAGACGAGTGAGCTGACGATCGTGGCCCAGGAAGGCATGGGGCCCGAGGCCAGGGTCAGCGTCACGGTCGGAGAGGGAATCATCGGGACTGCGGCCCGGACCGGCGAGGCGTTCTACCGCGAGGGAGACCCCACGGACCTGAGGGGGATTGATTATCTCCACCCCCTCACCGTCGTCCCGCTCAAGATCAAGGAGCACGTGATCGGCGTGATCGTCATCTATAAGCTGCTGGTGCAGAAGCCAGCATTCTCAAACGTGGACTACGAGCTGTTCACCATGCTCGCGGGCCATGCGGCCACGGCGCTCTTTTCCTCGAAGCTCTATTCGCAGTCCGAGCGCAAGCTCACGACGATCCAGAGCTTTCTTGATCTGCTCAAGGAAAAATAAACGGAGGTTGGAAAATGTCCGAGCACAATTTTCTGGTGGTTGAAGATTCTCCGACGATGAGGCAATTGATCTCCTTTGCCCTGAGGCGCATTCCCGGGAGCAAGATCGTCGAGGCAAATGACGGCATTGACGCGCTGAAGAAGCTCTCGACCCAGAAGTTCGACATCATCCTGACGGACATCAACATGCCCATCATGGACGGTCTGAAGCTCGTTTCGATGGTGCGGAACGATCCGGTGCACAAAACCATCCCGATCATCATCATCACCACCGAGGGCGCGGAAGAAGACCGCAAGCGCGGCCTGGCCCTCGGCGCGAACGCCTACATACCCAAGCCCATCCAGACTGCGGACCTCCTGAATGTGGTCAACGGGATATTGGGGAGTAGATAAAGGGCGGCGGACGGGTAATTCGAGGGCGGTGAAAGAATACGACGAAGGACGAGAAACGATTCAGTTTCTCGTCCTTTTTGTTGGGGGAATGGTTTCTCCGCAGCAATTCCGCTTTTACATTGACTCCATAAAGCGTGTCTGATAAACTCCTTCGCACTATTTGTATATTTATTATTACCTATTGTATATGTGTCCGTTGTACAAAACCCTATTGAAATGATTATTGCAGGAGGAGTTCATGTTACACAGGAGCGTGTTGAGTGTATTCTTCGCGGCACTGGTACTGCCTTTCATAGGATGCGCCACGGCCAGAACATACGTAATTGACAGCAATCCATCGGAGGCCAGCGTTAAAATTGACGGCTCCTACGTCGGCAAGTCTCCTACCGAACAAAAACTGGTGTTTGGCAAGAACAAACAAGCATATGAGGTGGCGGTCGAAAAAGACGGGTTTGTTCCGCGCAGGTTCAGCATTCCCCAGGAAGGGACCGGCGAATATTTCGTCAACGAAGCTGAAAAGAAATCGTATCTCAAAGTACCGCTTGATCCGATTATTACGTTTAAAATCGGCAGCAATCCGGAAAAAGCAACGGTCAAGATAGACGGTACGATTCTTGGTGAAACACCGATGGACCAGAGTCTGGAATTTACCAAGAACAAAGCAAGCTACAAGGTTGAGTTTTCAAGGGATGGTTTTGTCACGACCTCCTTTGTCCTGATCCAGAACTATCGCGGTGAATTTCATGTCAGCCAACTCTATAATAAGAGCCGGTTGATGGTCACTCTTGCACCCATTACCAAGAAGCTTGAGATACTATCGGATCCGCCAAACGCGCGGATTTTCATCGACGACGTTTATGTAGCCGACACGCCTCAGAAAGTGAAATTGACGTATGGTGAAAAGAAAACCGTCTCGGTGAAGCTCGTGAAATTCGGCTATGTGCCGGAGGCAAGGGATATCCCCATCTCCTACCAGCTTGGATCGATAAGCATCGATCTCAAAGAAAGCGCCTCAAGGAAGATGGCGTATATAGAAAGTCACTTTGACAAAGAAAAAAACAGGATCTCCTTCCGGGTAAAATACGAAGAAGCTTACAAGGATGCGATCGAAAAATCACCAAACGCATTGCAGGTCATGAGGATCGTCCAGGCTGATAATGTCAATGAACTTTTCGGCACTATTGATATTTCGGACAATTACCTGGCGTTCGCCAAGAGCTCTCCCAAGAACGATATCAACACCGAGGGATATATTCTTCAGGTTGATGCGCTTACGCGGGTTAACGCCTCTATCGCTGAAATCATTAATGGCAATCTGGCTCTGATCGATGTGGTCACGGGTAAGGAATCGTATGTCCTGACCGATGCAGTCAAAAATAAAAGTCTTCTGCAGCAGCTCTATCAGGTGCTCGACTTGATAAAAAAAGAAAAGAAAATAGACCCCTACAAGACCGACCTGATTGAAACGCAAAAAAAGCTGATCGCGGAATACAGCCAAATGACCGACCTCTCTCTGGAAGAAATTTCCGCTGAATTGTGGGCCGTGAATCTTGGCGAAAACTTTAGAAAATCAAAGGTCACCTACGCAGAGGGTAAATGGTTCGACACCGACCCGATCATTTTCGGCAAGAGCATCTATTTTGCTTCCAACAGGAATTCGAAAGACTTTGATATCTGGCGAGTGTCGCTGGGAAGCAACAGCGGCCTCACCCGAATAACGAATGCGCCCTATTCACAGGATGTCTCTCCTTCAATCAACCGGGACGGAACGCTGCTGGCGTATGCCTCACTCCCTGCAGGGGCACAAGAATATCAGATCTGGACGGTCAATCCGGACGGGACGCTTCCTTCACAGTTGAAAAACGGGCAGTCACCAAAAATATGCGGCGCTATGATCGTATTTGCGCGAAGGTCGCTTGAAGGGAAAAGCCAAATCTGGGCCATGAAAACAGACGGTTCTTCGGAAACGCTTATCAGCATGGATACCAAGTCTGACGACTTTGAGCCCAGCGTATCTCCCGACTGTAAGCGGATCGTATTTACATCGAATGCAAGCGGCAACAACGATATCTGCACCATGAAAATTGACGGCAGTGAGCGTACGCAGTTAACGACCAACCCGTCGACCGATATTCATCCTTCCTGGGGAATGGACGGAAACATTTACTTTGTATCCAACCGGGGGCTCCTGTGGAGTATTTGGCGACTGAAACCGGGCACGGTTGATACGAGCGCAGTCAAAGACAAATTATAGAGAGTTTGGATTTGTTATAACAATGAGACTCGTGCACTGTAAACTTAATTATTGATATATTCATGGAATCTGTTCTATTTGTTTCGAGCATCGTTCTTTGTAAAATTCCAAGAAATGCCCGCTTTGAGACGGTTGCGCTGTTTTGCCCAACTTTCTACTTGTGCGGCTAACATATCATAGATGGTTATGCGGGGCGAGAGATCGCGGCGTATTTGCGGAAAGACCCTGCGGCTGTGACTGTGTATCTCCAGAGTCGCAAGGATGTTCGGAGCGAAGTAGAAGTAGTGGCCGCAGTTTTAAAGAAATAATAAGTAACTCAATCTTTAAGTCTGACCCCATACGGCTTCAGCGACGCGCTGAAAGACGGCGCGTGACCCGCGTCGTTAGTCATGCGCAACAACATCGCCCCGCCTGCCGTCCCTCGGAGTGAATATTTAGGGGAGCGGTTTGCAAAAACGAGTAGTGTATAGAGTAAACAAGAAGGATGCAATAATGGCTGAGAATCCTGAATATATCAAGCAGAAGGAAAATATTGTTCCTCTCATTAATGAATTGATCGCAACAATTAAAGACATGGCTTGGGCCGTACCTTCTAATTATCCTAAAAATAGGATATATCCTTTCCGAGAACTCTGTCTCGGCTATCTTTTAATTTGCAAGGATAATTTAAAAGCAACAGTTTGCTTGTTGGATAAGAATCTGGGAGATCAAATAAACTATTTTAATAGAAATATATTCGAGATGGTTGTTACTCTATTCTATATCGGAGATGACGCTAGTAAAAAGGAAGAGAGAACCAATAGATATTTTGATTACAATGATGCTGTCGTGAAATATAAACATAAAGAAACAATCCTAAAACATAAAGATATCTTCCCGAATGGGCTTCCCGAAGTACAGATTAAATTAATTGATAAAAATTACGAGAAGTTTGAAGAAAAATATCATAAGTCGAATAAGCAATCATGGAGTGGGCTAAAGCTGGATAAGATGATTGACGGTTTGTCGAGTTCTGATGAAAAAGAC
>JBGPIG010000147.1:0-6895 GCA_041484745.1 Nitrospirota bacterium
CTCTTCTTCGAGAAGCGTACCTTCTTTGCCCGCTTCCTTGAACCCCGCGCTGATGACGATAGCGGACTTGATGCCGCTTGCCGCACACTCCCGGAGAGAAGCGGGCACAAATTGAGCGGGAATGACGATCACCGCGAGGTCTATTTTCTGACCAATGTCTGATACTTTCGCCCAGGCTTTAAGCCCGAGGATCTCGCCTCCGGAAGGATTCACCGGATAGAGGCCGCCCTTGAACTTGAAGCGGATCAGATTGTTCAGGACCGCGTTACCGACCTTCTTGGGGTCCGAGGAGGCACCGATGACAGCGATGGCCCCGGGGTTGAAGAGGGAGTTGAGCATGGTGCTTAAAGTGTAATAGAGAAACGGGAGCGGGTCAAGGACAAAGGAGAGCTTTGTCAAACTTATATCGCAGGGTCGCTCTTCTGCTATACTTCATTTATAGGAGCGGGGAGCGATCATGGCCGGCGAGGACTTGAATAAAAAAATAGAGGGGATGCGGGCGCTCTATCCCGAGAAATTCCCGACCGATGAACGCATTTTCAGCGTTATCCACCCGGGAAACCGGATCTTTATCGGTACGGGGTGCGGCGAACCCCAGTACCTCGTCAAAGCGCTTATCAACTATGTCCGGTCCCACCCCAAGGCATTCTTCGACGCCGAGGTGCTCCAGGTCTGGACCCTGGGCGTGGCGCCCTATTCGGACGAAAAGTTCAAGGACAACTTCCGCTGCAACTCCTTTTTCATCGGAAACAATACGCGTGATGCAGTCAACCGGGGTCTCGCAGATTATACGCCGGTGTTTTTGTCCCAGGTCCCCGGGCTGTTCCAGAAGAAGCTCGTACCCGTGGACATAGCGCTGATCCAAACCTCGCTTCCGGACGAGCATGGATTTATGAGCCTCGGCATCAGCGTCGACATTGTCAAGGCCGCCGCGGAGAACGCCGCCCTCGTCATTGCCCAGGTGAACCCTCGCATGCCGCGGGTGCTGGGCGACACCTTCATCAACATCAAAGAGGTGGACTTCATCGTCCCCTGCGACGAACCGCTTCTCGAGTATGAGGACACGGTGTCCGATGAGATATCCCAGAAGGTCGGGACGTACGTTGCGCGCATCGTACAGAATGGCGACACGATCCAGGTGGGGTACGGTAGCATCCCGAACGCGATCCTCGCGCATCTCAAGAACAAGGAGCATCTGGGTGTGCATACCGAGCTCCTGACCGACGGCATCGTGGAGCTCATGAGGCAGCGCGTCATCGACAATACGCGCAAGGAGCTGAACCGCGGCAAGACCGTGGCAGCCTTCTGCATGGGAAAACACGATACGTACGACTTCCTGCACGATAACCCGGCCATCGAATTCCGGCCCGTGAACTATACCAATAACCCGACGGTTCTCGCGCGCCAAAAGAACATGACAGCCATCAACAGCGCGCTCGAAATCGATCTCTCGGGCCAGGCCACGGCCGAGTCTATCGGCAAGATGTTCTACAGCGGCATCGGCGGACAGGCGGATTTCATGCGCGGCGCGATCCTGTCGCAGGGCGGCAAGACCATCCTCGCAATCCAATCGACTGCGGAGAACGACGAGGTCTCGCGCATCGTCCCGAACCTCAAGGAGGGCGCGGGTGTGACGCTGTCGCGGGGCGACATTCATTACGTGGTGACCGAGTACGGGATTGCCTACCTTCACGGCAAGAACATCCGCGAGCGGGCCATGGATCTGATCGCCATCGCGCACCCGAAATTCCGGGAATGGCTCATCGAGGAGGCGAAAAAACGGAACCTTATCTACGAGGACCAGGCCTTTATCCCCGGTGTGCATGGTGAATATCCGGAAGCGCTGGAGACGTTCAAGACAACGCGAACAGGGCTGGACCTTCTGCTGAGGCCCGTGAAGCTCTCCGACGAACCGCTGCTGAAGGATTTTTTCTATTCGCTGTCGTCCGATTCCATGTACCGGAGGTTCATTTCCACCCGCATTGACATGCACCATGATAGGCTCCAGCCTTTTGTCGTGATCGACTATACCAAAGAGATGGTGATCCTCGCCGTGGTCCAGCAGGAACAGCAGGAACTGATCGTGGGCATGGCGCAATATATAATCGATGAAAACACGCACACGGCCGAAGTGGCGTTCGTGGTACGCGACGACCACCAGAGCAAGGGAATCGGCGCCGCATTGCTCTCCCACGTCACCTATCTGGCCAGGAAGAGCGGTCTCCACGGCTTCACCGCTGCAGTGCTGATGGAAAACCGGCAGATGCTCCAGTTGTTTGAAAAGATGGGGTTCATCATCGAAAAGCGCGCCGAGGGCGGGGTGTACGAACTCAAGATGTCATTCCGGGAGTGAAGCAGATAGACGCAAGTGTCGCAGACCGCGCACGGGTGCCCCTCACATCGACTGCGAAGCCGAATTCTAACAGTTTCCGGTTGTAACATTACCCAATCACAAGCATGATTTCCACCTCTCATCGGGGTACACCCCGCTCCCGCCACTACGCTATGCTCTATGAGGCTATGCGGCATTATTCACTTCACTTATGTACACAAATTTTCTTGCCATTAAAGTTTTTTTACAGTATTCTTTTTATCCAGGATGGGGGACAATGAATTTCTGTTATTGTGGCGTTCATAGTATTATTACACCGGACCGAACGTCCGGAATCTTATCGGGGGAGGAAGATTATGAAGCGTATTGTCAGTGGAGTTGCTGTCGTTGTGATGCTCTTGGTGATGGGCGGGGTCGTACGAGCCGAAGAGGGCGCAGAAAGCACAGAGATTTCGGCAGGGGTAAAAACGTGGATTAATAGCTGGAAAAATAAGGCCCCGGATGCAAGCAGAACTGCAAACAGCATCCTTATCGGCCCTGCAATCGAGGCAGAGTTCTCTAATCATATTTTTGTGGAAGCATCATACATGACTTCAGTGTCCGATTATAAACTCTCAGAGACTGAAAAGCTTAACCGGAACGACTTTGATCTGGCTGCGGGATATATGTTTAACCATAATGTGGGCGCATTCGCAGGATACCGGAATTCCGCCTTCAAGGAAAAAGAAACGGGTGCGAAAGAAACATTGTCGGGACCGCTCGTCGGCGTCCGCGGGTCAGTCCCCCTGAACGAAGCTTTCTCGCTTTTCGGCAAGGCGACCTATCTTAACACTACCATGAAAACAGACACCGACTCCGAAGCCTCGCCGGGCTGGATAGCCGAAGCAGGCGTCAAATATGCTTTTTGCAAATGCTTCTCTGCCAGCCTCGGCTATAAATATGAGACGACCAAAGGGAAAGATTCCCATATCGATGATACCTTTTCAGGCGCAACACTTGACGTCATGTATACTTTTTAAAGATGAATCAGGCCACGTTCAGGCAGCCTTCGGGCTGCCTTTTTTGTTGCATGAACGAAGCCAACAGGCATCGAGTAATAATTTAGTTGCTTCCGTTCCGGGGCTTCTTCCGGCTGCCATCCTGACATTGTGCACGCCCGCGAGCGATAACCATATTTATGGCGTGACATGATGCTCCTCCGTGGCGTTCACCCATCTCTTTTCTGGACATTTGCATCCGCTTGTAGTAATGTTTTTTTATTAATGAGGGGGGTAGAACATGGAAGCGCCGATACCGCTGAACCGAAGAAAAGATGATCGATATTATATAGAAGAGATCCCTGTTCCCGGTATGGGCGGCATTGTGGAAGTGAGCAGAAATGGCCTGAAGATGAAAAATACCGCGGGACCCGGAATAAAAAGCAAGGTATTATCCATCATGATCGCTTCTCTTGAAATTAAAGCTGAGGTCCGGTGGGAGGACAGTCATTTCATCGGCCTGCAGGTCGCACATGCTTTTACAGACCCTTCATTTTTTATCAAGAGAGCAATAAGGCCAAAGGAAACGATCGTTCCGCCCCAGATGGCCCTGTCGGAAAAAGCCATACTAAACTATAGTAAAGACGAGATATTGACCTTAATGATAGCCCTTCTCATGGAGGTCGAAAGTCCTGAACCGGATATCGGGAAGATAGGGACCTGCATCGATAACATCTGCCGTCTGGAGGATAAAAAGGGCACACCTGAGAGAGAGGGTGGAGAAAAAACAGAAAAGGAACCCTCCTGTAAGGATGAGTTGATCGCAAAGGCAATTAGTCTGCAGGACGATGAAAATGCCGAGGTAAAGGACGTCAACTTCGCCATCACCAGGCTTGGGCTTGACAATGTCCGCGAGATCATACGCGACCATGTTCATAGGAGGATCTTTCAATCGGAGACGGCCCTGACGGCATTCATGAATTTCGACACTTACACCGTACTTAAATCCGCGGTGTTTAAGAACCTATGCCGTTTTTTCGGATTATCTGACCTTCAGCCTGAAGGCAATGCCCTTCTTTCCTTTGAAACAGTGGGGGTAGAGATATTGATCAGGGAGAGCAATGGGATCTTGGACAATTATTATACGACATCTTCACGGTTGTATGCAGAAGTCTCTCGGTCCTATGAAAAGGCATTCTTTGGGATCGATCCGCTCTCGATCAACAGATGCTATTTTGAAAACAACAGGGGGGCATTTCATGAACTCTACAATGGATATATCCTGGCGAACTGCGCGCTCAATCCGCATTATTCGCCTGCCGAAGAACTGAAACTGTCAATGACCAAGAATGGCCTCATCTTTTCTTTTCTAGCATACCTGACTTTCCTTGCTGTAAATTTCCTGTTGGACAAGGACCGGGAGAGCGGCTTTGTCCTTGTACAAAAACTGAAGAATAAGGGTATGGATGAAAACATGATCAGGGAACTTCTTGATACGGCCATCAATGATGCAAAGGCCATTTTGAAGGATTTTGCCATGACGGGCAGTATCATCCGGCCTCAGTTGCCCGAAGGGTCCTATTCCATTGACAGCTATCTCGGCAGGGACATCCGCTTTGACAACCTCCTGAAGTCATTCACGGATTTCGACCGGATGAAAGTAAAAAGGATGGCGCTGCGATATGAAGATGCTTCGTATGCGCATTTCATCCTCGGCAGGATTCTGAATTCAGATAGCCTGGCGCTGAATGCAAAGACCCTGTGCGTGGTGCCTTGCAGGAACGTTTCGGACGATCCGTGGTATGTTCGGGATTTGGCCTATTTCGACCTCATCGTCTTCAAGGACGTTCACAAGCTGCCCCCTGCCCACCTCAATGCTTTTCTCAAGTTATGGGAAACGTTTGAAGGACAGATCATCACGACATTCAGCAATCTGGTTTTTCTGGATTATACCAGGCCTCCGTTACATTCAGCATTGAAAAGCGCCATCGTTGATTTCCCTTCATTTTTTTATAATGACAGTGTCTACAAAAAAATGGTCGATCATACTATGAACTACCTGAGACCCTATCTTGGCGATCAACCGGTCGATAACGCTCAATATCTCAAAGCAGTATATTCTATGAACCATATCAAGACGAACATAGTGCTGTCAAAAGATATTTCCTAAGGTGGGGGGTCCAATCCCGCGTGAAACGACCGGGAGATGTCGCTGCACGGTATGGGGGTGAGGAGTTTAGTGTTCGCCTCCTAGTCCACATATTTCTCCATCTATTCACATTGATACGTTCCCGCCCATTTTTATAAATCTCATTATTCAAACACAAAGTTGACATGCCATTAAAAAAAAGCGTAAAATGCAGAGGTACATTTGCTGACACACTATTGAACAACTTTTGTCAGGAGTGATCTCCCAGAATTCATTATTGGGCATTTTTCTAAACTAATCGCGGAGACAGACAGTGAATGGATAAGCTTAAGGTACTACTTGTTGATGACATGTCGACAGCCAGAAATTTCATTAAATTCGGTCTCGAGACTCATCATCCAAACCTGATGATATCTGAGGCGAGCAATGGCAAAGAGGCCAAGGTAAAACTTGAGGGTGGCCGTTTCGACCTTGTTCTGTGCGATTGGGAAATGCCCCTCGTGACGGGAGAGGATTTGCTTAAATGGATAAGAGGCCATGAAACCCTGAGTAATACCAAATTTATTATGATAACCGCAAACAGTGATAAAGAATCTGTTCGCAGGGCTGTGCAGATGAAGGTAGACGGCTATTTGGTGAAGCCTTTTACTATGGACAAACTCCTGCTTAAAATGACTGATGTTGACAGTAGGTTCGACCGCAGAAAACATGAAAGATTCGATATGTCTGGAAGCGTTACATTGCATTTCAGAGAGCACATGACGAGGGGAGAGATACTGGACATCAGCATGGGCGGCCTCCTGGCTGTTTTTTCCAGAAAGAACCCCCTTCCCCAAATACTCGAGAAAGCCGCAGTCGCTGTAATAAACGCTGAGGATCGTGAAGTGGCGAGGGTCCACGGTTTCGTTCTCAGACTGCAAGCGGCCGATGCTTTCCCTGATACTGAAAAAATAAAAATAGCCGTTAAATTCATAGAGGCGGACGCGCAGAAGTTAAAAGATCTCCAGGAACTTATCGGCAAGTTTGCCAAGGTCGTCGATAATCCCTTCAAAAATCTTCCATCTTAAGCCGGTCATGGAATACACATCCTGAGAGACGCCGCCGAATCGTCCTGGCACGTGGGTGACACTATTCGATCTCCGGCAAAACAGGTGATTGCGTCCTTCGAGCACATGCCGCCGGATACGCGGGAGAGGACTGGTTCACATCGCTACACGGCTAGACCCGGCCCACCTTGGACCTCCTTGCCGGGGGGGTGAACACTCTTAGTCGCGCGCCCTCTGCTCAAGAAATGACGGCCCGACACTGCGCCGAAAGCCCTCGTTACATAAATTTCGCTGTCCTCCCAAAGCGATAATGTCCTCTTTCGCCAAAGTTAAAATGTCCTATTCCCAGGTACAATACCCCGCCATCGAGGGAGGGTATTGTGACAGAACA
>JBGPIG010000148.1:0-6800 GCA_041484745.1 Nitrospirota bacterium
GGCTGTTGGCTTCCTCGGGATGCATTGCCGCTACCGGGGGCCTGGAAGCGGCCTCTGACAGACTTTTGAAGTTAATGAATAAAGGCGTGACCATTCGACAGGCCGCTCAGGTGTGCGACAATTTCAGCAAAGCGGGCATCCTGGTGCACGCGTATCTTATGTATGGCTTCCCAACCCAAACGGAACAAGAAACCATCGATGCCCTGGAGATCGTACGTCAGTTCTTTCAAGAGGGCCTTATACAATCCGCTTTTTGGCATGCGTTTACCGCTACGGTCCACAGCGATGTAGGAAAAAATCCAAACAAATATCAGTGTAAGATCATTGACCATCCTAGCGGCAGGTTTGCCAAGAATGATCTCGTGCACGAAGATCGCATCGGTTGCGGGCATCAGGCTTATGCGCACGGTCTGAACAAAGCGGTTTACAACTTTATGCATGCTCTCGGTACGGACTTGTCGATTAAGGATTGGTTCGACTTTCCCGTGCCCGCAATTTCCGTAAAAAGAAATTATGTAAAACAGGCGATCAAGGAGGGTCCTGCCTTTGACGAGGGAACATTGAAGTCCGGGATCCTCTGGCTAGAAAACCTGCCGGAGTACCTGCGATCCGATCCGACGACAAAGGGAGACGCGGCAAGAAAAGCCAGGCTCGTTTTTAATAATAAAACGGAAACGTTTACGCTGTTCACCACTCCTCCAATCGGGGACTGGTTGAATACTATTTTTAAGAAATTCTCCCTTCAGACCCAGGAAATAATGTTGCTTGAAGAATTGAAGCATAATTACGAGAAGCATTTTCCCTCTTCGTTCGAATCATTTCTGAAATCCAGAGAGTGGAAGACGCTGCGGGAAAAAGGATTATTACTGATCTGAAACAACAAGCTGGCGGGACCATGATGAATAACAACCACCGCCTGAGGCATTGACTATCACCTCTCTTCACATAGTACCCGCCCCCATCATGCATGCCGGAAGAGTGCTACAATATAAACAGAAGTTGACTTGACTTGTTCTATGCCGCTTCCAGGAGAGTGACTGACGCGCCTTCTGAAGGATACGGGCGTTTTTACCTTCACAAGCCGGGGAGACGGCTTTCTGACTGGAATGCGGCGATGCCTGTGGCTTCACGAAAGGATGTGAGTTGTATGGATATGAGGATGTTTTGCAACACCCTAAGCATCGAACTCGCCGGCTGGCGGACAAAAATGTATGACATCATCAGTCATGTGGAGACCCTCCCGCCATTAGACAGGGAGCACGTTGCGCCGGATGTCAACACCCTGCGTGCCCTGATCAGCGAGATCGACGACAGCCTCAGAGAACTCAAGACTGAATGCCCGGTGGACTTCGGCGTTCAGGCAAAGAACACATAAGAACGGAGCGGCTCAAAAGCGGGCGGCAACGCTTTCACGATCAATGCTTGCTGTGCTATACTGTAGGCCAGACGGTTCATACAATCGCAGTGCCGAAAGAGAGGGATGTCCGCCGTGATGAGCACGCAATTGGATCCGGGTTTGCCGCTGCTACAGGACGCCGACCTCGCCGGGAAGATCGTTCTCGTCCGCTTCGATCACAATGTCGTGAAGGGCGGGGCAATACGGGATCCCTTCCGGATCGATCGTACCATCGGGACGCTTTTTCATATCGTCGAACGGGGCGGCAGGCCCATCATGATGACCCATGTGGGCAGGCCTCGGGACAAGAAGACCGGCGACATAACCTGCCGGCCCGAAGAATCCGTTGAGCCGGTCGTGCGCTATCTTGAGCAGAAGCTCCACACGAAACTCTTTGTCCCGAGATTCTCCCCTGACCCGAAACAAGGCATCACCGGGATCGACACCTCCATCAACCTTGCTGTCAGAGACCTGCGGGACCGGAAGATCGGCGGGATTTATCTTCCGAACACCCGGTGGTTCCAGGGAGAGGAGGCCGAGGGAGAGCTCCGGGAGCGTTTCGCGCTCCAGCTTGCCGGCTTGGCCGATATTTACGTGAACGACGCGTTCGGCTCGTGGCAGCCTCACGCCTCCACGCACACGATCACCAGGCATCTCCCCTCCTATGCGGGCTTTTTGCTCCAGCAGGAGATCGTGCACCTTGACAAGGTGATGGATGCGGAACGTCCGTTTCTTGCCGTGGTCGCGGGCTCGAAGTACGACACCAAGATCAAGCCCCTCAACGCCATCTATGACAAGGTGGATTGGCTGGTGCTCGGCGGCGTTATTTACAATACATACCTCTGCGCGAAATATCAGGTACGGATCAAGGGCGTGACCGATGATGACCGCGAGCTTGCCCGGGAATTGGTGGAAAAGGACCGGAATAGGAACAAGATCGTCGAGCTTCCCTTCATCGTCGAATCGGACATCCCGGACAGCAGGACCGAGGGCAGGTACCGGACCATCAGCATAAGGGACTTTAAGCCCGGCGATTCATATGGGTACGTTCTGGACATAGACCCCCGGTCCTTCGAGGAACGGGCGGTCGCCGAGGCCCTCGGCACGGCAAAGACCATCTTTGTCAATGCCGTCATGGGATACACCCCGTATTTTTCCGCAGGTTCCCAGGCGCTGGATAACACGATTGACAAAAACCGGAACGCTATGAAGATGTATGGCGGCGGAGACACCCTCCAGGAATTCAAAAACCTCCTGCCCGGTCTTTACCTTTCGGTCATGGATGACGCGAGTTACTACTTCTTTACCGGCGGCGGTACGGTGCTCACGGCCATAGAACAAGGCAGCCCCTATCGCCTCAAGCCGGTGCAGGCGTTGATGGAAGCGAAGAGAAGATGAAGGACGAAATGCTTTTTCCGCAGTCTCTCTCCGAGGTGAGGCGGGTCTCAGTCGTGCGTGAAGTCAAAATTGATACAATCGAAGAAGTCATTATCTACCGCAGAGGCGCGGAGACACGGAGAAATGCATATTGAAATTAATAAGGATTTTTTCTGCGTCTCAGCGTTCACGGTGACTTATTGTGTGTTCATCAAGATCGAGCGATATGGCGGGGAGTTCCTGGAAGAGATCGGGTCCTCCGGGGGGGAGGGCCGATGACCATCCTGCAATGTCCTGTTTGCCGAAATCTCCTGCTTCTCTCCGCAGACGGCTACCAATGCCCCACTATGCACACCTTCGATGCTGCCCGCCAGGGATACGTAAATTTTTTGCTTGCGCATAAGAAGCATTCTAAAGAGCCTGGGGACAGCCCGGAAATGATCCAGAGCCGGCGGCGGTTTCTGGACAGGGGATTTTACAACAAGGTGTCCGACGGCATCAACGCGGCTGTTGCCGGCACGCTCCGGGAATCGGGGCGGGGAAGCGTGTTCACTGTTCTTGACGCCGGGTGCGGAGAGGGTTTTTATCTCAAGCGCCTTAAGGAGTCACTGATGCATGGCCCCGGGGGGCCGGTCCCCGTCGATTACTACGGAGTGGACATCTCGAAATTTGCCGTTCGCCTGGCCACGCAACGGGACAAGACGATGAGCTGGTTTGTTGCCAGCATCGTTGATCTGCCCTTTGTCTCTTCCTCTTTTGATATCGTTCTGAACATCTTTTCGCCAGTCCACGTTGCCGAGTTCTCGAGAGTCCTCAGGGGTGCAGGCAAGCTCGTGATCGTAAGCCCCGGCCCCAGACACCTGAACGGCTTGAGGGAGATCATCTACCCGATCGCCAGGGAGCACGCACAATCAACTATGATTGAACAGACCAAGGGGCTTTTTTCGATCGTAACTGAAACGAGGATCAATTATCAGCTGGAGCTGAAGAGCAGCAGGGAGATCAGGGACCTTCTGGCGATGACGCCCTATTTTTGGAATATTGACCTGAAGACCAAATCCAAAGTGGAAGCGCTCGAGCAGCTGGCGTTGGATGTCGATGTGAAGATAAATATCTTTCAGAAGACAATGGGATGAGATGCACCGGAGCTGTCTTTTTTCTGCGATCTTTTTTAATACGGCGGAGAAAACAGCACTGACATGAAGTTAAACCCGCACCTGCGGTGTTCCTGAAAAATAAAGCCCACTCGTGTTTCGAGTGGGCTTTGTCATTTCCGGAATCAATTGGAATTGATTACTTTGCTCCGAGGATTGCGTCTTTGGCTGCTTTGGCAACCCGAAACTTGACAACTTTTTTTGCCTTGATCTTGATGGTTTCTCCGGTTGCCGGGTTTCTGCCCATGCGGGCTTTGCGCTGAACGAGCACCAGCTTGCCGAGTCCAGGAATCGTGAAGGTGTTCTTGGCTTCCTTATAGGCTACCTCAGCGATGAAATCCAGAATGTCAGCGGCGGCCTTCTTAGTGAGTGATGCTTTCTCTGCAAGCTTCGCTACCAACTGCGACTTCGTCATTGCTTTTGCCATGAATTCTCCTCCCGTGAATTAGATTTATGTTCCATGCAGTAACTATAAACTATTTCCAGCGTATTGACAAGCAACGTGTTTAGCTGAACGAATGCACACTGCCCGGCAGGCAAATACGGGACCGGTTTCCGAAAGGACCCTAGCAATGGTCAAGTACTGCGGGTTCGCCGGGAGCTCCTGTTCAATGTCGACCTCCTTTCGGAAAATTGGGTCCACTATACACATGACGTTCAGACAGTATTGCGAAGACGATGCAAAATACACACAGACCGGATCGTTGAATTTGAAGGACGTAAGATTATCGTCAAACGATCGGTGCTCGGGGATCGCCTTGGTAAGGGAATTACGGTTTACCCCTTTGCCACGCGCACGAGCGAATTGTTCTCGTTCAGGCCGTCTATGATGGCGCCGAGGCCGGCCATGTTCCGGAGGTAGTTCAGCGCGTCCTGGGAGATCTCTTCTCCCGGGACCAGGAGCGGGATGCCGGGGGGATAGACGGTCACGATCTCGGTCGAGACCCTGCCCACGGAATTGTTCACGTCCACCAGCTCGCTGTCCGAGTAGAAGGCATCGCGCGGGGTCATGATGAACTTATTGGTAAGCGACGGGGGATGGACCTTATCAAGCGGTAAGAGCGCTCCTTGGAGCCCGGTCTCCAGGGAGATCACCTTGAGCGCTTCCACAAGACGGTTCAGGTCGTCCTGACGGTCGCCGATCGAGACTATGACGAGGACATGGAATGGATCGGCCATCTCCACCTGGATGCCGAAGCGGATGTTCAGCATCTGGGAAACCTGGTAGCCCGAGAGGCCCATGTCCGATACGGTAATGGTCATCTTGGTAACATCCATGTCGGCCATCCCGACCTGTTTTGCCTGGTTCTTGGTGAAACAGGTGATGCCCGGTATCTTGTTGATCTCGTCGCGCGCGTCTTCGGCAAGCTTGATGGTCCGGTTCAGGAGTTTTTTGCCTTCTGTCGCCATCTGCATGCGCGCAAGGTCCAGGGACGCCATCAGGATATAAGACGGGCTCGTGGTCTGCAGGAGCTTCAGGGTGTTCGTGACGTCGTCGAGGTTGACCCTGCCGGCGTTCGCATGGAGCATGGACGCCTGGGTCATGCCGCCTACGATCTTGTGCGTGGACTGAACGCACATGTCCGCTCCGGCTTCGAGCGCGCTTGTGGGGAGCTTGGGATTGAACTTGAGATGCGGGCCGTGTGCCTCGTCCACGAACACCGAAAGGCCCTTCTCGTGAGCGTAGGTAATGATCTTTTCGATGTCCGTACAGAGGCCGTAGTAGTTCGGGCTGGTGATCAGGAGCGCCCGGGAGCCGGGATTGGCGTCGACGGCCTGTTTGACCGTATTGAACGTTACATTCAGGGTGAGTTTGAGATCGCGGTCAAAGGACGGCTGGAAGAAGATCGGCTGGGCCCCGCTCATGATCAGGCCGGTAAGCACGGACCGATGGCAGTTCCGGGCGATCAGGACCTTGTCCCCGGGGCCGGTGGTGGATGCCACCATGGCGTGGTTGCCGACGGTAGTGCCGTTGACCAGGAAATAGGAA
This sequence comes from Nitrospirota bacterium, assembly GCA_041484745.1. Classification (GTDB taxonomy): domain Bacteria; phylum Nitrospirota; class UBA9217; order UBA9217; family UBA9217; genus JALNZF01. The sequence goes on from JBGPIG010000148.1 coordinate 5,918, forward strand.
CGGTCGGCGCCGGCGGCCTTGGCCGCAAGCTCTTGGGCTTCCTTGATGACCCCGGTCGGGTTCTGAAGGGAATCGACCTCGTCCAGAGTGGTGAGATCGATCGAAAAAACGCGCGGACCGACGAATTTGCGGAACCGCGTTGCTATGCCTTTACCGCTTTTATGTCCGGGGGTGTGGAAGGAGACCTTGCGGCTCTCCGCAAGATTGACCATTGCGTCAAACAGGGGGGTCCTGAATTGCTCATCCTCGAGTCGGGAAGGAGGAGGATTCATGGGCGTCAATGATACGTGAAGAGGGGTGCGTTATCCTCTATGATTTTGGTCTGTTCCGCCATGGCCTTGCGGATATGCTTGGGCAGCATATACATGCCCTGGTTCGTGATGCCGTCGTAATACCGGTTCTCGCCCGTGATCCGCTTCTTGATCATCTCATCGAGGACCTTGGGGTCGAACTTCCTGGGATCGATGTTCTTTGAGGCCAGGGTAAAACCCCAGGGGAGGCCGAACGAGGGAATGGAAACGCCGTAGGGGGCAACGACCGGGAACACCGTGTTCAGGGTCTTGTTCACGGCGGTGAAGTTCAGAAGCTGGTGCAAGGCAGTGGTGCCGGCTTGGAGGGAAATGGTCCCGTCCGGGCTCAGCCGTTCTTTCACGATCTCGTAGAATTCCCGGGTGAACAGGAGATATGCCGGGCCTTCTTCAACGGGCTCGGAGATATCGATGATAATAACATCGTAGGTGTCGGTCGTTTCCTCGAGGTACTTGCGCGCATCCATGAACCTGAGGTCGGTTCGCGGGTCGTCAAAGGCGCCCTGGTGCCATTCGGGCAGGAGCTCCTTTGATTTTTCAACCACTTCCTGGTCGATGTCCACCATCATGCAATA
>JBGPIG010000149.1:0-6730 GCA_041484745.1 Nitrospirota bacterium
CAATCGCCCGTGCATTCATGAATAGTCCCGAGCTTATCCTTGCGGATGAGCCGACCGGCGATCTGGATGAGGCGACCGAGCGGGATATGATGAATTTTTTCAGCACCATGAACAAGACGCAGCAAATTACCTTTATCATGGTGACCCATAATACGGACCTTGCGAAACAGACAAAGCAGCAGTTCAGGATGCACCAGGGTTCGCTCCGGGATCGGTAATTTTTTTTCTCTTACCCACCCCTCTCTTATTCTATCCATCGCTCGTGCTCCAGACCGGCAGGTCCTCCCGGAATTGAAAGAAACGGGACACATCCCCTCGTCATCAGTACCGCCGCTTGACGCCTTCATGACCTCCTTTGTCTCATCGCCTCATAGAGGATTACCGCCGCAGAGGTCGCAACATTCAATGAATCAATCGTTTCCGCTATCGGGATGCGGACGCGAACGTCTACGGAATCCATGATATCCTGCGGCAGTCCGGCGCCTTCCTGTCCCAAAATGATCACCGTCGGTTTTTTCAGATCGACGTCGAAGTGCGTCTTATCTCCGGTCAACACAGTCGCGGCCACCTGAAAACCTTTTTGTTTGCACACCTGAATGAAAATTGATACTTCTCCGATGCGTATCACGGGAAGCCTGAGGATGCTTCCCATGGATGCTCTGACGGCCTTGGCGCTGAAAGGGTCAACGGTGTTCGGAGAGAGCACGATGCCGGCGGCGCCCACGGCTTCGGCTGTCCGAATAATGGTGCCAAGGTTGCCCGGATCCTGAAGCTGATGGGCGACTACGATGAGCTTTGAGCTATGAGCGAAGAGCTCATCCTCGTCGTGCTCCCGTATCGTTACTACCGCCATAAGGGGCTGGGGTGTCTTGCTTTCGGATATCACATCCATCAGTTTGTCCGATATCCAGATGATATCCGAAGGCCGGCTTTCAGCCAGCTTGAGTACGCCCTTGCCGTGATGCTGAACGAGCGAGGTCGCGGCCACAACCATTGTAACGGCGGCTTTGTCGCGGAGCGCCTCTTCGACCATCTTGACGCCTTCGATGAGAAACGCCCGTTCATTTTTTCTGTGTTTGGGATCGGACAAGGAACGCAGATATTTTATGACGCTGTTGTCTTTGCTCGAAATCGGATCATGGGGGCTGGTCTGCCGCATGGGGCGAGTATAACATAAACAGGGGAGGGGAAAAAAGAAATATACCTGGCGAAAATTACCCGATAAACAGGGCAATAATATACTTGACAAAAATAGTCAAGTTTGTTATGTTTTATTAGAACGTAGTGAGGACTAAATACGTCCCGTTTAAGGACGGGGGCAACGGGCCGTTGTGAGTGTAAGCATGAAACTATCCACAAGAGGCAAATACGGCGTTCGGGCGGTCTTTGAGGTCGCCCGCCACTACGGCAAGGGGCCGATCACGATCAAGGAGATCGCTGAGCGGCAGGGTATTTCCTTTTCCTACCTTGAGCAAATACTGCACAAGCTCGGCAAAGCGGGACTGATAGAGAGCGTACGCGGCCCTGCGGGAGGATATTTGCTCGCGCGAAAGCCGTCGGAACTGACCATCGGCGATATCGTGCGCGTTCTTGAGGGACCGATCGCCCTGAGCCACTGTTTGGAACCCGGTGAATCGGGCGACTGCTATCAAGCCGACGACTGCGTGGCTAAAATGGTATGGGCAAAGGTCGGCGCGAAAATAGAGGAAGCGCTTGACAGCATCAGTTTTCATGATCTTCTGCAGCAACACCAGAAAGAACCGCTCCTCCTGAGGCCTCGGAGTAAAACGATTTTTGCGGGAAAGGGGGCATGTTGATATGAGGAAAGTGTATCTTGATCACGCGGCAACGACGCCGGTCCACCCAAAAGTGCTGGAGGCCATGCTGCCCTATTTTTCAGGCAAGTTCGGCAACCCGTCGAACCTGCATGATATAGGCAGAGAGGCCAAGAATGCTGTGGAAGAAGCCAGGGTAAGGACCAGTGCGCTTATCGGGGCCGGGGCGGATGAAATATTCTTTACCGCGAGCGGTGCCGAGTCGAACAATTTTGCGCTCAAGGGGCTGGCCCAGGCGAACGCCCAGAAGGGCAAGCATATCATTGTTTCCCAGATAGAGCATTTTTCAATCCTCCATCCCGCGAAGACGCTTGAGAAGTCCGGGTTCAGCGTTACGTATTTGCCGACTGACAAACAGGGGCTCGTGAGCCCTGATGATGTCGCCAGGGCGATCACGAAGGAAACGATCCTCGTCTCGATTATGCACGCGAACAATGAGATCGGAACCATTGAGCCGATCGAGGAGATAGCGAAGATCACCAGGGAAAGGGGCGTGCTGTTTCATACCGACGCGGTGGCGACCACGGGGTGGATTCCGGTGGAGGTAAAGGCGCTCGGTGTTGACGCTCTCTCGCTTTCGGCCCACCAGTTCTACGGCCCCAAGGGAGCCGCCGCATTATTTGTTCGCAAGGGCGTCCGCATCAAACCGCAGATAGAGGGCGGCATCCAGGAGGACGGCAGGCGTGCGGGTACCGAGAATGTGCCGGCAATCGTAGGCCTGGGTAAGGCGGCAGAGCTCGCAGGAGCGGATATCCCGAACCGGATGAACTATCTTTCTTCGCTCCGTGACCGTCTCCAGAAGGGCCTTATGGAAAAGATAGACCATCTGGTGATCAATGGACACCCCACGAAAAGACTGCCATGCAGCCTGAACGTTTCCCTGTGGTATGTTGAAGGAGAGTCCATGCTCCTGTTCCTGAACATGGAAGGGATTTCGGTCTCGAGCGGTTCGGCGTGCACCTCGCGGTCGCTCAAGACGTCGCACGTGCTTACCTGTATCGGCGCGGATGCGGCTGTGGCGAACGGGACGCTCCTCATGTCGCTCGGCATGGGGAATACGGCCGAAGATATCGACTACGTGATAGAGAAGCTTCCTCCCATCGTGCAGCGCTTGAGGGAGATGTCGCCGCTCTATGAAGATATGATCAAAAAAGAAAAAGAGAAATGAGGAGGGACGTATGGAACAGTACAGCTCAAAGGTGATGGAACATTTTGCCCAGCCCCATAATGTGGGTGAGATACCGGACGCAGACGGTGTGGGTACTGTAGGGAATCCCGTATGCGGAGACGTGATGCGGCTCTATATCAAGGTCGAGAACAACATCATTACGGATGCCAAGTTTAAGACGTTCGGTTGCGGGGCGGCAATTGCCACGAGCAGCATGGTGACGGACCTGGTGAAGGGCAAGAGCATCGAGGAGGCGCTCAAGATATCGAACGCCGCGGTTGCCGAAGCGCTCGGCGGGCTTCCCAAGGTGAAGATGCACTGCTCGGTATTGGCCGAGGAAGCCCTCAAGTCGGCGCTCAACGATTATTACAAGAAGCAGGGCAAGCCTTCGCCGGTGACACTGTCCCCGGAAAGCGGCCATGAGCATGAGATGGAATAGGGAAGATAAATTCCAAACTCGAAATCTCAAATCCTAAATAATATTCAACTGCCAAATTACAATAACGATATTTTGAGAACGTGGTGGTTGGTGCCTGTTTGTGATTTGGCTCTGAAATGTGTGTTTTAACTGAACGGTCGGCAAGAGTATAACCCTAATGGATATAAAAGAAGTCAAACCCGACGAAATTCTTGACTGTGTTGGCCTTGCCTGTCCCCTGCCGATCTTCAAGGCATCGAACAAGATAAAAGAAATGCAAACGGGTCAGGTGCTGGAAGTGCAGTCTGACGATGACGGCATTGAAATGGATATGCCTGCATGGTGCAGGAGAACTGACAATGAATACCTTGGCCAGATTAAAGAGAACGGTGAATATCGCGTTTACGTGCGGAAAAAATAGACTGGCATGACACCCCTGACCTGGAACTACTCGGTTACGGTTTCCTTCCTCGTCGTGGCGGGAGTTATCGGCGCGCTTCTGGTGTTGAGAAAGCTGCTGTTCAGTTTTCTTCGCCGTATCGCCAAGAAGACCGAAACCGAGGTGGACGATCTTCTGCTCGCCGCGGTCCAGGGGCCGTCCACGCTTCTTATCATCGCCTGTGCGCTCTACATCGGCATCCGTATCACCGATCTGTCTGCGTCATACGCGGAGTACGCCGCTGCGGGATTGCATCTTTCGCTGATCCTGACCTTCACGATGGGGTTCTCGAACATCAGCGGGAAACTCCTCATCTATTTTCTCAGAAAAGCGGAGCTTCCGATCTCGGTTTCCGGTCTGCTCCAGGCAGTGACCAAGGCGATCATCTACTGCATCGGTTTTCTCATCATTCTGAATTACCTCGGTATCTCCATCGCTCCTATTATTACGGCCCTCGGCGTGGGCGGTCTTGCGATGGCCCTGGCGCTCCAAGATACGCTGTCGAACCTGTTCGCCGGCATTCATCTCCTTGCGGAGCACACGATCCGGGTCGGTGATTTCATACGGCTCGAGAACGGGCAGGAAGGATACGTGGAGGACATCAGCTGGCGTACGACGAGAATACGCATGCTCCCGAACAATATGGTGATTGTGCCGAACAGCAAGCTTTCACAGAGCGTGGTCACGAACTATTATCTGCCCGAGCGTCGTATGGCGATTTCTATGCCCGTGAGCGTGAGCTATGATGCTGACCCCGAGAAGGTCGAGCGGGTCCTGATGGAAGAGGCAACGAGGGGAACGGGGGAAGTCCCCGGACTCCTGGCTGACCCTTCGCCCTCGGTGCGGTTTATGCCGGGGTTCGGGTCTTCGTCACTCGATTTCACCCTTACCTGCCACGTGAGCGACGTATTGGACCAGCAGCCGGTGCAGCATGAACTTCATAAGCGCATCTTCAAACGGTTCAAGCAAGAAGGCATTGAGATGCCATTCCCCACCCGCACCGTATACCTGAAGGAACCCGCATAAAAAGCCCGAGAAGGTAATCCGGATCAGCGCCGCAAGTCTCCTGCTTTCCGTTTGACAACAGTGGGGGGATGGTTTATTATCACAGCACAAAACGAGAGGGGCATTGATTGCAGACCATAGCAACGTTAAAAGAAGGCGATTGGGTCGAAGAGATCTTCCTTGTTACTTCGAAGCAGGTGTCGACGGCCAAGAACGGAGTGACCTATCTTTCGCTGAAACTCGCGGATAAAACCGGTGAGATTGACGGTAGATTGTGGGACAATGCCGACGAGGTGTCTCGTAAGTTCGAACGAGAGGATTTCGTACGCATCAAAGGGATGGCGTCAAACTATCAGGGCTCGATGCAGATCAAGATGAAAACGCTCGAACGAGTCGACGATTCCAAGGTGGACGTAGCGAACTTCCTCGAGTCTTCTCCTCGTAACCCCGAGGAGATGGTGAAGGAGCTCCAGGCTTTTGCGTCAGCGGTGACGAATGGATACCTCCGACAGCTCATGAATGCCTTTCTCAGTGATGCGGCCTTCATGGCGTTGTTTAAACGAACGCCGGCCGCCAAAACGCTGCATCATAACTATATCGGTGGATTGCTCGAACATGTTGTCGAGCTTGTTGCGCTCAGCCGGGACATTGCAAAACATTTTCCCTCCATAGACATGGATCTTCTGACCGTCGGCGCGTTCCTGCATGATATCGGAAAGGTGCGCGAGCTCGCTATAAGAAAGTCGATCGAGTATACGACCGAAGGACGTCTCCTCGGCCACATATCCCTTGGCTATGAGATGATCGTTGAAAAGGTCCGCGCGATCCCCGGTTTCCCCGAGGAACTGACGCTGCTGCTCAAGCACATCATGCTTTCGCACCATGGCGAGTACGAGTTCGGGTCTCCCAAGAGGCCCAAGATCCAGGAGGCGATCGTCATCAACTATCTCGACGATCTTGCAGCCAAGATCAACAACTTCCAGGCGACGCTCAAAAAAGAAAACGTGGCCGAGGGAGGGTGGACGGGCTATAGTAAGATGCACGACCGGTATCTCTACCGGCAGGCGGCCTACGCTGCATTGTCGGACGCGACGGAAGACATAGAAGAAAAAAGACTCGGAGGCAGGAAGATCCCCGTTGGCGACGAAGCGGCTGTATCGGGTAAGCTGCCGCTTGATATATGAGTAGTGCAAGCTCCGAAGAACAAGCGCCAAATTTCAAATAAGCTCTCAACACTAATCACCAAATCCCAAGCGTTTCGGAAATTGTGATTTTGAATTTGGACGTTGTTTGAGATTTCGAATTTATCTGTGAGAGGGATTCCATGTTCGGTATTCTCCGCAGCCTGAGTGACGGGCTGGCAAAGACCAGAAAAAGCTTCACGGATAAAGTAGGCTCACTGATCCTCGGCGAGAAGATCGACGAGGTTTTTCTCGATGAGCTCGAGGAGGCGCTCATTGCCTCGGATGTCGGCGTCGAGACCGCTTCGCTTGTTCTCAAGGACCTGAAAGAACGGTTCAAACGCAAGGAGCTTTCCTCGCCCGCACAGGTGAAGGACAGGCTCAAGCAGATCCTTTTCGAGATACTGTCTGCCCGTTCTCCCGCCTTCTCCCTGAGCGCTTCCCCTACTGTTGTGCTTGTGGTCGGCGTGAATGGCACGGGCAAGACCACTACGATCGGCAAGCTGGCATACCGCCTCCGGGCCGAAGGGAAAAAGGTGATGCTTGCCGCGGGAGACACCTTCCGGGCGGCGGCATCGGAGCAGCTTTCGATCTGGGGAGAACGCGCCGGCATTCCCGTCATCAAGCACAAGGAAGGCGCCGACCCTTCGGCAGTGGTATTCGATGCCGTTTCTGCGGCTAAAG
>JBGPIG010000150.1:0-6726 GCA_041484745.1 Nitrospirota bacterium
GGCATGTGAAGGAGCGCAAGAAGATCAGCACGCACACACATCATGCCCGTGAAGCAATCACAAGCTTCATCGTGAAGGAACGGTTCAAGAACGCGACACTGGTCGAGGTGGAGATCAAAACCGGCCGCACGCACCAGATTCGCGTGCATATGGCGCATATCGGCCATCCCGTGCTCGGGGACCGGGTCTACGGCGGAACGAAGGTAACGAAGTTCGGGGAGACCATGATCGCCCGGCAGATGCTGCACGCGGAAACGCTTTCGCTCGTGCATCCGGATACGGGGAGCCCCCTGTCGTTTACCGCTCCGCCGCCCGCGGACATGATGGAGGTCGTTGAGAAGCTGCGGGGCATGAAGCGGAACGCGTGAAGGTTCCCGTCAAGGTCTTGGCTATAAAATACTATTACTGACGATAACCCTAACCCGGACAAACCGGAACCAAAATGGTCTCACGCAAAGACGCAAAGAGCGCCAAGAAAATCTTTGAGTCCTGGTTTAAACCCGGAGATGTTGTTTATTTCTTTGCGAGCTTGGCGGCTTTGCGCGAAAATTCTATCCCATTTTGAGTAGCATTTGATTCTTTGAATATTTATGCCGGATACGCGGCCCTTAACTGGCCGCAGGCGGCGTGGATATCTCGGCCGCGGCTGCTTCTCACCACGGTCACGAAATTGTTGCTCACGAGGGTGTCCCTGAATACGGAGGCCCGCTCCCTGTCGGGACGCTCAAATAAACAGCCGGGGAAGGGGTTAAAGAGCAGCAGGTTGATCATGCAGGGAAGTTCCCGCAGGAGCTCCATCAGCCTGTTCAGATCGCCGTCGGAATCATTGACGCCTTTGAACAGTACATACTCGATCGTCACCGTTCTGCCCGTTTTGTCGCAGTAATACCGCAAGGCCCGCATCACCCTGTCGAGGGGATAGGTTTTGTTCACGGGCATGAGCTTGTCCCGCACCTCATCCGTGGTTGCATTCAGCGAAACAGCAAGGCTCACGTCAACACCGTCATTCGCCAGTTTTTCTATCATGGGGGCAAGTCCGCAGGTAGAGAGAGTGACCTTTCTGGGTGAAAACCCCATCCCGCTCCGGTCCGTAGCGACCTCGATGAATGAGGTAACCGCGCCGTAATTGCTGAGCGGCTCGCCCGTGCCCATGAGTACGATGTTCGTGACCGGCGTGCCGGTGATCGTTTGCGCCGCGAATACCTGGTTCACGAGCTCCGATACGGTCAAATTTCGAACGAGTCCGCCCGAGCCGGTGAGGCAGAAGCCGCAGCCCGACGCGCACCCGACCTGCGATGAGACGCAGAGCGTATGCCGTCCTCCGGGGCCGGGGATAAGCACGCCTTCCACGGTAGTGCCGTCATCCAATCGATACAGGAGCTTCTCGGTCCCGTCCTCGGAAGTGCTGCGTTGCTCCACGGCGAGGCGTGAAATTGTTGCGTAACGCTTCAATTGCTCCCGTAACGGTTTGTTCAGATCGGCCATGGAATCAAAGTTCTCGACCTTTTTCCGGTAGAGCCATACGGCCACACGAATACCCTGGCCGGGTTTCCGGTCGAGTTCACTTGTGCAGAATTGGTCGATCTCGCAGGGCGTGAGACCTTTGAGGTCAATGAGGTTGTTGGACGAAGTATTCAATTTAAATAAATATAATAGAAACTGAACAGGCCGGGCAGATTATCTTCATGGAATAGTAATCCTGACGGGCGAACATTGCAAGCAGTTTATCCTACAAAAAGCAGTTCAGCCACACCCTGCACTCGCGGTTCCACTCGTAAACGCTGGGCGCAGGCAAAAAGAACATAAAACACAAAATAAACGTGGCGGTACGTTGGTCAAATAGCTTTACCCAGATGGCGACCATCATTTTGTCGTTACGATGTTGTTTCTTCTCTGTGAATTTTGTGTCTTCTGTTGCCAGCTGCTGTTTTTAGGTTTATGCGGAAACAGGGCGCCATCCTCGCTGTGAACATGCCGGGAATGGACCCGGTGAATGGAAAAAAAACTAAAAACAGCCTTGACAATCAGGGTCTTTCACCTTATTATGACACCCGTGCCGAAGTGGTGGAACTGGTAGACGCGCTGCGTTCAGGGCGCAGTGGGAGCAATCCTGTGGGGGTTCGAGTCCCCCCTTCGGCACCATATTATTGACCTGCACAACTTCCGAGTGAACCGCCCGGAAGGATATCGTCCATTTTTCTCAGTGCGTATACCGCGGCATCCTCCGGACTCGCGAGAGTGCATCTGAACTTGAACCCTGTCAAAAATGTCTTTTGATATGATCGGTTCATGTGCATCTTGGCATATAATCTTTTCTTTAACTTGTTTTGACCGCGTTCCGCCGTAGACGCGTTCGCCAATATATGCACGATTGGTAAGCATTGCGCAGAGTGTATCAACTCCCCAACGGCCGCCTTCGGAAAAACCGCATTGCTCCGGGGCGTTTTCCAAAAGTTATCCCCGAATCCCTCGTCTATAAATTCTTCGACGATCTTGTATCCTTTCTCCGAGTAGTACTTACGGAAAATCTTGTGTTGATCCGCGATAGACATCTCCTGCAAGTCCGTGGAGCATCGCAGGTACAATGCTATTTTCTCGGGTAACTTTTAATCCGATGTCCTTTCTGTAGTCTGCACGAATGCCGACTTTTGGGTATTCTGATCCAATCTGATTTTTTACGGAGTGGCAGCTTCACGTCGTAATTAATAAGAGAAGAGACATTCTATTATTATGTACATTTTCTTATCTTTATTCGATAGGATTAAGCCATCCTCGAACTCGTCAGTGCTCGACTCTTACGATTCCGACCTTATTGACACCGCTGCACGCGATGTAGATATCGCCGCCTGAAGTCGCCGCCATGTTGCGGATCACTCCGCCGCCGGAGGGAACATTCCATTTCGAAAAACGCCTTGTTGTCGGGTCGAAGCGAACGAGCGTGTTCGGTTCAACACCCGATTCACTGTACCACACCATCCCGTTCGGAGTAATTGTGAGACCATACGGTCGGGAGCTGTTACCTCCCGGCGACGGCCACTCATCAACTCTGCCGCTCTTAGGATCCAGCCTGCCAAGGTATCCACGGTGGTAATCTGTATAGTAGATCACATCGTCGCGGGTAAACGCCGTTCGCCTTGGTCGCGCCCCCTTCGGCAGGAGGTATTCAGTGATCTTCATGGTCTCGGGATCGATACTGCCGATCTTATTGGTCCCGAACTCACAGAAGAAAGGAATGCCTTTGGAGTTCACGGAGATTCCATAGGGTCTCGAATCGAGCGTCGGTGATGGTTTTAAGGTGATAATTCCGGTCCGGGGATCGAGCCGACCGACGAAGTTTCCGGTTTGTACGGTGAACCAGAGCAACCCCCCACCGTCGAAGACCAGGGAGTGCGGGTCCCGCGCCGCGGGATCAGGCATCGGATATTCGGTCACCTCGCCTGTTTGCGGATCCAGTTTGCCGATATAACCTTTGAAATTGGCAGTGAACCAGATGCTTCCTTCCTTATCCGCCGCGAGCCCATGTGGGCCCGAAGCTGGAGTTTTCAGAGGGTACTCCTTGATTGATCCCGTCGACTGATCGAGTCTGCCGAGGACGTTTATACCGATGCCGGTGTACCAGAGCGATCCGTCAGGCCCCACGGCAGGATCGTGCGGAAAGGTGGCAGGAGAAGGTACCTCCCACTCTTTTATCGACACCCTATCTGTCCCTCCTGCGGCGAGTGATAAAAATGCGATGAAAAAAACCGCGAGGATCTTTAATCTTTTCTGTTTCATGGTCATCACCTCTGAGATCCGCAGGCAGTTGCCAGCCGCACCTTCAGATCGAATTCACGATAGGGGAAAGTTGTAGCTTTGCAGTAGTCGCGCATGAATTTCAGCTTTGCAATGTTCTTCGGTGTACTCCCCAGCTTTTGCCGCCAGCTTGCGCGCTGCCTCTTCATACCAGTCGTCAAAATTGACTGGATACCCTTCATCATGCATAGCTATCATTCTGTCTTTATGTTTCATGATAGGCATGTAAATACTCGCTTCTTCAAGATACGATCAGCTTCTCCCGCTGAAACGTTATATCTCATTTCAGCCACTGCCAATGCAGGCCAACGTCGCATAAAGAAAGGGCGGAATATGTATTATCGAGGCCGGATCACCGGCAAGGCTGTGATTTACAGGATTTATCATTTCGCATCCCCAGTGCCTTCAGGATCTCGCTCACCGAGTCCGACCGATTCATGGTGTAAAAGTGGAAGTAATTCACTCCGTGCTTCATAAGGTCCTCGCACTGCCTGACCGCGAATTCCACGCCGAGCTTCCGCACTTCCTCAGGCATGTCCAGTACCGGCTCCATCCTGTCCAGGACGTCCTTCGGTATGGTCGTGTTGCAGAAACCGGCGAAAGCCACGATCTTTTTGCAATCGATGATCGGCATGATACCCGGCAAAATGGGGATCGTGATCCCGAGCTTCTCTGCCCGGTCCATGAACTCGTAATAGTAGCGGTTATCGAAGAACATCTGGGTAATGCCGAAATCAGCTCCCGCATCGATCTTTTGCTTCGTATACTCCATGTCCTTCCTGATGCTCGGCGATTGGCCGTGCCCTTCGGGGTACACGGCAACTGCTATGGAATAATAATTGTATTTTTTTACGAATTCAACGAGGTCCCGGGCGTATTTGAACTCTCCCCGGGATGGGTCGAAGCCGGGCGCGCTCTTCGGCGGGTCTCCGCGGAGCGCGAGGATATTGTCGATGCCCTGTTCCTGATAGTCTTTGAGGAGCGCATCCGTGGACGCCCTCGTCGCCCCGATACAGGTGAGGTGGGACATTACGGAGAGGTCCGTCTCCTGTTTTATCCACTTGAGTGTGTTGATTGTCCTGTCCTGAGTCGTGCCACCTGCCCCGTAGGTCACTGACACATAGATGGGATCACAGGCGCTCAGGTCCTTCACGACCTTCATGAACGCGTCTTTTCCTTCAGACGACTTCGGCGGAAAGAATTCAAGGGATATCCCGTGTGTTCGCTTTTTGAATTTGTCGCTTATTCTCATAATTCAATTATAAACAAAAATATACCGACTTTAGGCTATTTTTCTGTTCCCCGGAAAGTGGTAATATAAATAATAGGGGTACGTGAAATTAGCTATTTCTCGCGTTAGCCGGAAAGAGAGGTAAACAACATGCCGATAATCAATGGATTGGAAACAGAAAAGCTTCTGGATATCGTCGAAACGGTCAAGAAGAACTGGGAAACGGGCAAGACCGTCTGGACGGCCTCGGCGCGGTGGCTGGACGGGTTCCGGGTGGAAACCGAATCCCGGGGCTTCAAACTGCAGGCGGACGAGCCTGACCTGCTGGCGGGAACGAACACGGCCGCCAACCCGGTGGAACTGGTGCTCCAGGCCTATGGAGCATGCCTTGCCATCGGCTATGTCATGAACGCGGCGGTACGGGGGATCAGGATCCATGACCTCCGTATCGACGTGGAGGGTGAGATCGACCTTCCCGGCTTCCTTGGGCTTGAACCGCCGGAAAATGTCCATATGGACAGACTTCCGGGATTCAAGAACGTGATCGCCCGCGTAAAGATCAAGGCCGATGCGGACGGGAAAACGCTGAAAGAGCTCCATGACCATGTCGTCAGGACCTCCCCGGTTGGAGTTACAATCTCCCGTCCGGTGAAGATCGAGACCGAGTTCGAAGCGCTTCAGGAACGGTCGGCCGCATGAGACGGCGGGCAGGCCCTTCGAGAAGGGCATTGGACTTCCGGTTTATTTATGATGTAGGCATCAGAGCATAATGATGATGTTCCCCTGTAATCCGGACTGTGTGAGAAAGGCGATCCCGTTCGTACCGGGTCTTGACTGTAAAGAGGATAAGTAGTATCCTATATTAGAGGGCGGAGGAGGCCTCTCGGCGGTACGTTCGCCGGGGGCGGCCCTTCCGCCCAAACGGTTTCTGGAGGAGGAAGGCTATGGAACGCACGGGCATCGTTACATCTCACGGGCGGTCGTTGACGCTCCTCGGTCCCGACCTTGAGGTTGGGGCGCGGGCTCCCGATTTCACCGTACTGGACGGCAGCGCGCAGGAGGTGCGGCTCTCCGATCAGGGGAGCAAGGTCAAGGTCATCAGCGTGACCCCGTCCCTGGACACGCCGGTATGCGATCTCCAGCTCAGACGGTTCAACAGCGAAGCGGCCAATTTCCCCGCGGGGATCGTGGTCATGAACGTCAGCATGGACCTGCCGTTCGCGGTCTCCCGCTTCTGCACGGCAGCCGGCATAGACCGGGTGCTGGCCCTGTCGGACCACCGGGACGCCTCATTCGGGCTCGCTTTTGGCGTGCTGATCAAGGAGTCGCGGCTGCTTGCGCGGTCCATTTTCATCCTGGACCGGGACAACATGGTCCGTTATCGCGAGATCGTTCCAGACCTGTCGTCGCACCCCGATTACGAGAAGGCGCTTCAGGCTTTGCAGGCCATCGTATCGTTCGAGCAGGCGGCATGACCGGGAACACCGGTCCGGTGAGCAGGACGTGACTGCCGAAGCGGCGGCTCCATACCGCCGTAATGGACCGTACCGGAAGTGCGCGGGTATCGGCTCCTTACCGAGACCTTCCCTTCCAGGTTCACCGGACGGCGGTCAGCCGTTCAGGAGGTGTCTATGTCAAGGGAACAACAGGAAGCACTGGACCGGGGCATCAACCTGTTCAATGAGCAGCGGTTCTTTGAGGCC
>JBGPIG010000151.1:0-6671 GCA_041484745.1 Nitrospirota bacterium
CAGTGGTGCGGGACGGGGTGAAGCTTTTACTGGAGACGAAGCAGGACATCACCGTAGTGGGCGATGCGGACAACGGTCGCGCAGCGGTAAAACATATCGAACAACTCCGCCCTGACATCGCCATTCTCGACATTGCCATGCCGGAAATGAACGGGATCGAAGCGACACGACATATCCGGGCGGCCTGCCCCTCCGTAAAGGTCATTATCCTCTCTATGTATTCCACAAGCGAGCATATCAGCCGGGCGCTCGATGCCGGCGCGCAAGGGTATGTGCTGAAGGAATCAGCGGGTAACGAGTTGATCGACGCGGTGAGGGCTGTTTACGCCGGCCGCTTTTATTGGTCAAAAAAAATCCCGGAGACAGTGATTAAGGCATCCGGGCGCCGTAACAAGACCGGAAAAACGGAAACCCCGTTGATGAAGCTCAGTCCTCGCGAGCGGGAGATCCTGCAGCTCGTTGTCGAGGGCAGTTCGAGCGTAAAGATCGGCAACATCCTTCACCTTTCCCCGAAGACCGTTGAGACCTACCGCAGCAGGCTGATGTACAAGCTGGGCATTACCGATGTGCCCGGACTCGTCAAGTTCGCCATCCAGCACGGGCTGACGCCGCTGAAATAAACCAACACGTTAACCTCGATAGTCAAACTCTCCCCACAGACAACACAATAAATTATAGATAGAGTTACAGTTACAGCAAGAGCATCTACAGGACGCTTCAACGAAACGTCATCTTTATAAAAGGAGCCGCCATGAAAGAGAAGCAAATCAAGGAGATTGCAATCAGTAAAGGCATTACAGTAGGCGCCATGAAAAAAACAGAACTTATCAGAGCCATCCAGAGACAGGAAGGCTATCAGGAATGCTTCGGGAGTAGTGAAAGAGCGGAAAAGTGCAGTCAGATGCAGTGTCTTTGGAGGAAGGACTGCCTAATGTAAAAAATGAAGGTTTACCAGATGAATCATAGACTCGCCATGGCATGCATCACACTGTTGTTCATCACAACATACGGCAACACTCTGTAATTATGCGCGCAAAAGAGGGCACTCCCCATGGTCTCGGAAGCTGCAAATTTCAGCGGAAAGCACATATTGATCATTGACGACAAGTCCCCTTTGTTTACAGCGTTGCCGGTGCATTAAAAAAAGAAGGTTGTCACGTCAGCGTTACGGATGAAGAAAATCTACGTGAAAAGATTCTCCACGGTGATATAATAGACTTAATACTTGTCGATGAACAGATGCCGAAGGCAGAGCTTGAAGGACTTGTTCTTGCAACACGCCAAACCGTCATTCCAACGCCGGTCGTTGTCATGTCCTCCTGGGAGGATGTCGAGTATGTCGGCGACCTTCTGGAAAAAGGCACCGTAGAATTCATAGACAAGCAGGCCGTTCCTTCTATTTTGTTAAGACAAATTCTAATGATTCTTCATCAGTATGATATAAAACACGTGAGGGAATAGCGTTCAGACCGACACCAAGCTCTCAGGGAACAGTTCGGATACAATCATTGTGGGGTGTCGGTCGGCAGCCATGCGCAAGCGACGATAAGCAGTCCAACCTCGGAGACCGGCATGCAGATCAAGACCATCCTTTACCCTACGGATTTTTCGAACGGCGCGCGGGCCGCCATGGATCATGCTGTTTCGCTGGCTCGGGATTATAACGCGAGTCTCATTCTGCTTTATGTGGTGCAAAACATGATCATGACCGATTGGGACAACCTCTCCCCTCTTTACGGGGCAGATTTGATGGAAGATTTGCAGAGGAATGCCTGGAATGAGATGGATAAATGGGGCGCCGAAGTTTCTCCAAAAGTCAAGAACGTTGAGAAGATGGTCGTGAACGGCGTACCGTTCGTCGAGATCATCAGGACGGCGCGGGAAAAGAACGCGGACCTGATTGTGATCGGCACCCATGGCAGGACAGGGGTAGACCACATGCTTTTCGGAAGCACCGCCGAGAAGGTGGTCCGCAAGTCCTCCTGCCCCGTGCTCACCGTTCGCATGCCGGGTAAGGAATTTAAGATGCCGTAGGTAATAGCCGTTAACGGATAAGCGTATCTCTGCGGACTGAAAAGCACATAATACGGCAGTCATTATTGTTGATCATATTGCGCAGCACGGCCATGTAAAAGGGGCAGACGGCATGTTGCTATTCTATATACTTGCAGGAGTGCTGGTTGTCGCGTTAATTGCGTTTATCATCTCAAGCAAACAACACGATCCCGATAAAACGTCATAAGCCGTCAGCTTGGGTTATCCGGTATGGGGAGGATTGAAACATGGAAAAATACAAGAATATTCTTGTCGCTGTTGACGGATCGGAATCAGGCAAAAATGCGCTTCTGCAGGCATTCAAGCTTGCCAGCGACGAGAAGTGCCGGATAACGGTCACGTCCGTGGTCCCGCCCTACGAAGGCGAGATCGAGACTCTCGGCATTAAGAACATCAAGGCCGCACTCAGGAAGCCCTGCGACGATGCCCTTGCGGAAGCCGAAAAATTATCAAAAACCGAACGGACGCGCTTTAAGATGGTATGCGTGGAAGGAGTGATCCATGAGCGGATTGTGGGCCTTGCCGATGCGGAAAACTGCGATGTCATTGTTATGGGAAGACGCGGCTTAGGCCGCATTGAGCGGGCCTTTGTCGGAAACGTGACCGCCCGGGTCATCGGTCACACCCTGCGCGACGTGCTTGTGGTCCCCCGGGGAGCAACGGTGGGGTGGAAGAAGATCGTCCTTGCTACCGACGGTTCTCGGTTCAGTACGGCCGCGGCGGAGCGCGCGATCACATTGGCCAAATCATACGGCGGGGAACTCAAAGTCATTTCAATCGTGGATGTTCCCACCGAATTTTATGCGGAAGCCCCACAGGCCGTTGAAGACATGGTCAAAAAGGCGACAGGATACGTGAACGACGTGAAAAAACAGGCAACGGAGGCCGGTGTTAAGACTGAAACCTTCGTCGCGGAAGCCGAAGCATACGAGGCGATTATCAATCTGGCAAAGGAGCAGAATGCCGACATGATCGTCATGGGCTCCCACGGCAGAACGGGTCTCAAGAGGCTCCTCATGGGAAGCGTAACCGAAAAGGTCATCAGCCATGCGCCATACCCGGTATTAGTGATAAAATCTGTATAGGGTGTCGGTCATATCAGTCTTGAAATGGGATAACAGGAACATCGAGGGAAGCAGTAACTACAGTAATCGTCCGCTGGATTACCTATGAAGAATAACTGGCCTTTTACAGACGCGCCCAACTCGCTGGTTTTTACGACCCGCAGCGTCATTGAAGAGGGTAAACCTATCTTGTTTGTCACGCACGATCAAGTCGATGGTGCGTGGCAGTTTCACGCGGGGAAAACCGTGTCAGCCGCTGATGCCAGAATCGCCGCACTGGGAGAAATCTTTTTCCATGATCCTGGCGTGGTCGAGTTGGCTGATCTGCCGCTCGGATGGTCAGCCATTCGTGATTCAAGTACAGCGCCTTGGAAACGCCGGCCAATTGAACGGAATCATGGCGAAATGGCGGCCTGATAATTGTGTAAAGCAAAACCTGCGAAGTCATCCGCGACGAGACACCGGAATTATTTTTTATGCATATCATCCGCGCTAAGCATCATCGTTATCCTCTTTTTTGAGCGAAGCAATATCCCTCGCGCTCCCCTGGTAACGGTCATCTGTCATGCCGAATGTTCCTCGTTTCCAGAACAATATTTACGAATATCGTCTTTCAACTGAGCTATCCCAAAGGGCTTCGTCAGACATCGCAACGCCCCAGCCTTCACCGCCTCCGCTATTTCTCCGGGACCTGCGTTTCCTGAATACGCTATGGCGAACAAGCGCGGTTTTAGTTTCTTGATGATCCGCAAAGTATTAATGCCGTCGAGCTTGGGCATCTTGATGTCGAGCAGCACGAAGCCGTAGTCCTCGTCGATGCATTTTAATACCGCTTCAACGCCGTCGGCGGCGAGATGAACGTCATACCCTAACTCAGTCAGTTCTTCCTTGAGTACAAACCTGAAATTTTTGTCATCTTCGACGATCAGTATTTTCACTGTGTCACTCTCCCCCCTTTGTGCTCACCACGCTCCTTCAAGGCAGCCTCAGTGATCCCACATAGAGGCAGCTCGTTGCCCACCGCCTCGAGCTCCATGGTCTTTTTCGGCATACCTAAGACCATGCACGACTCCTCGCCCAGCGCAATGTAAAAGCGCCCCCCTCTTTCATCTCGAACATCCCTCCGGCCCCGTCGCCGCTTCGTGTTCCGGAAAAAAGATGTTCGCTACCCGTTCGCCGGACACAGGGAGTCGATCAGCGCATGCAGTTCGCTCGGCTGGAACGGTTTTTTCACGTACCCGCTTGCGCCGAGGGCAAGTCCGCGTTCGGCGTCTTCATCCTTGCCCTCCGTGCTCACGATGACAATGGGAATGTGGTCATAGCCCCCCGTTTCCTTCACCTTTTTGACGAAATCGAGCCCGTTCATTACCGGCATGTTGATGTCGACGAACACCACGTTCACGTCCGGGTTCTGCGCAAGCTTGTCCATGCCCTCCTGGCCGTTTTGCGCGTGCACCACCGCGCATCGGTATCGCATCAGCACCATCTTGTACATCTGGTGGATCAGATTCGAATCGTCTACAACTAAAACTTTTTTGAGCATATGACTCCCTCCCGTTTTCTTCTCTTGCCGTTTCTCAAAGCGGTAAACATGCTCAGCGGCATGCGGCCTGCTGTTGTCCGTCGTTTCCCTGTTTCAACAGATCGAGAAAACTCTGTATGGTCGTGAGTTTCCGTTCAGACTGCGAGTAGAGGCGCGAGGAGAACAGCGCGGTGGCGGCATGCCCCGCCAGCATGGAAAACAGCTCGTAATCCACATCTGTGTACGACTCTTTCTGGATGAGCAGCTTGTACACCACGATCGCGCCGATGACGTGCTCCTTGATCTTGAGCGGGATGCAGACGAGGGGATGGGTATAGTCCACGCCTTTCGTGTCGGTCGGAGTTCCCTCACGATAGTATGCCGTGCCGTTCTTTACCGCGTCACCGATATTTCCCGCCCCCAGCCGGATGCCGGTCCGTGGTTCCGGCTCCATGCCTTCCTGTGCCACGATCGTCAATTCGTTCGTTTTCTCGTCGAGCAACATGATCGAAAACGCCTCGGCGCCGATCAGGTTCATCACGATCTCAAGGATAATTTTGAGCGACTCGCTGAAGTCCAGCGTGGAGTGAAGCTGGTAGCTCGCCACGTAAAGGTTTGCCAAATTGTTGTTCTCCGACTCCACCTCGATATAACGGCCCGCAAAGTCCTTGTTCTCTTCCTCCACCTGCCGGTAGCGTTCCAGAAGTTCCTTGTTCTGCTCCTCCAGGAACCGCATACGTTCCTCGATGGCGTTCAGCTTGGCATACCGGTCCGGGCCCGAGAACTTCGTCGTCTCTTCGAGCTGAAGCACCCGGTACCGGAGCTTCTCATTTTCCTTCAGCAGTTCCTGGGTGAACTCCTCGCCTTTCTTAAAGACATGCAGAAAGTCTTCCACTTTTTGCGAGATGGTCTTGTTTTCCTTCTCCACTCTCTCCTCCCGTTCTTGATGTTTGCCGCCAGGATTATTTCACGTGGCGTTTCCATTTTTTCCCGCCAGCACCACCCCCGGCTGCAAAAGTATCAACCGAACTTCTCCGGTCTGTGTATTGAAATTGATTTTCCGTCCCTGGATCCCACCCACGTTCTTGGTAGCCACCTGAATACCCTCGGCCTCCAGTACATTGACCGCCGTCTCGATATTCTGCTTCCCCACTGAAAATCTTGACTTGACTGAGGACAATGCGCCGAACATATCGGACCCGCCGTATATCCCGGTCTCAAGCTCACGGACCGGGATCCCGTACTGCTTAAACCGGCCGACCATGGTATGGAGCGAGCACTCCACGTACTTCGCCGATTCCGCGCAGCTGTGGGTGCATGCCCCGCGATTCCTGCAGTGCGGCAGCAGCCCGTGAGACATGGCGCCAAGACCCAGACGCCGGTGAAACAGGGTAACAGACACACAAGATCCGAGCACCGTAACAATGACGTTGGGTTGATCTGTAAAACATATCTCGCCCGATCCGATATATATCGTCGGAAGTTCTCTCTCGCATAGTATCATATTTTTTTTCGTACATCATCTTCATCGACGGGCCAAAAGAGCTAGAACCTCTCAAACTCCGCGTCCCGAGGATCGCCGTTTCCGCTCTTGCCTGTCTTGGGGCCGGTTGTCAGGTTGAGAGCAAACCCTTTGGGCGCGACTGCTCCCATTGAAACGACCGCGGGTTTCTGCGCATACGGGGAACCAAGGACCGGCTTAACGCCGGTAGGTATCCTTGCTGCGGCTTTCCGCGTCATATGCCCCTCACGCTCATCGATCTTGAAGAACGAGATCGTGCCCTGCAGCTGCTCAGCCTGGGACGACAACTCCTCGGCCGTCGAGGACATCTCCTCGGCTGACCCCGCGTTCTGCTGGATCACCTGATTAAGCTGCTGGATCGCGGCATTGATCTGGTCCGCTCCCGTGGTCTGCTCTTTGGACGCAGCGCTGATCTCCTGCACCAACTCCGTTGTCTTCTGGATGTCGGGAACGAGCCTGGCCAGCATCTGTCCCGCTGTTTCCGCTACCTGAACGCTGGACAGTGATA
>JBGPIG010000152.1:0-6631 GCA_041484745.1 Nitrospirota bacterium
AACAACAACGGGTTTATTATTTGCTTCACGATTATGGATAATCCGGATAATATCTTTTGTTGCAATATAAATCATCAATCATCCATATGAATATGTCGTTTCACCAACTAAATTGGTTCTTTCGCTAAATCTCAAGTCAGCTAAGTGCTGCTGACGCTGCACATATTAAGATTTAGCGTTCTAAACAGGACCCAATCGTAGTATATACTGAGCCTGATCCACGTGAATGTCAATGGTCGTAGAATGGGTATTTTATGGGTGGGCGCTAATGGATCCGGAATGATACTTGTGTATTACAATGACTGACAAACTTCAACATGTTCAGAAAATCTTTTTGACGGCTATATCATAAGATGCAGATTACACAAAGGATATTTATTGTCAGTCGCTGGAAAGTGGGCCGTATTCCCTGAAAACGCTGAAGACTCTTCTATGGTTTATTGGAATGGGCAAGGAAAGCGCTGGGTTTAAAACACAGAATATCCCGCGAGGTGGGAAATCCCCCCTAACCAGCCTTTCCCCTATTGAAAGATAAATTGAAATACGCCGTCAAGGATAAAAGGATCAGTACCTATACCGGTAATCGACTCCAACCATAAGATCCGGCGCGCCGGACGTGTCCGGGTCCTCGGTCACCGCAACACCCAGAGCGGACTTGTCTGTGATCTTATATCTGCCGCCGATGCTCGCCAGCATGGAGGGGTCGTCTATGCTTCTCACGCCGGTCTTCGGGAAAGGGGAACTTTGTACGAACAGTTGCGCATGCAATGATATCTTCTCCACAAACAGCCACTCCAGACCCGCTCCGCCGTAATAATAGTTGTTGAGTTCCACCTGTTGCAGCGCCCTCAGCTGATGGATGAAGCCAATGCCGGCATTCACGTACAGCATACTATCGCCCCGGAGTTGTTCATTCATAAGCAAGGCAATGCCTCCGTTCGGCTTCCCGCTGCCGTATCCGCTATCGGGATCTCCGGTAGGGAGATTCATGAATCCCTGAACGCTGACAACGGAGCCGGCCCTCTGGGAGAGGGTTTTCTTGATTTCGATCATGACATCCCCCAGCAGCGTTTTGCCGGGTTTCCCGACAATGACATCTTTCCCGTTCCGTGTTACGTCAAGTAAATAGGCGTTCCGTGGTCGATTGTCCCTCCCGTAGGCGCCTGGCATACCGAGTACACGGTGGTATGTTTCTATAAAATCATCCATGAAGCCCGCCCCGTATCGTATAAGGGGGAGGTCAAGACCTACTTCCGTCCCCCCTCCCACCACGTGTTTGAGCTGGATATCCAGCAGAGCGGTTTCGACGTCGATCCCGAAATGCCAGTCCTTCTGCCCCTCCACCAGGTACGTACTCGAATAGGAGAAACCGATATCAATAGAGTTTTCCGGTTGAGCTGACACCAGGGATGGACTTCCGAGCGCCGCATACAGCGGATGACCATTCTTGATGACGAGTGGTCCCTCGAAGTTCTCGCCATATGCGGTCGTGGCTGAGAACATGAACATTATGGCAAGGGCGGTAGCGGTATTCTTCATGAATAGCACAAGAGAATATAATTATCGCGTCAGCATCTTGAGCACTTCAAGGTACTTTTCGCTCGTTTTCCTGACAACATCATCGGGAAGTCTGGGGGCGGGCGGTTTTTGGTCCCAGGTGAGGGAGAGAAGATAGTCACGGACGAACTGTTTGTCGAAGCTTTTCTGCACCATCCCTTCCCGGTAGTCGCTTTTGGGCCAGAACCGGGAAGAGTCCGGCGTGAGGACCTCATCGATCAGGATGATCTCGCCGTTATAGACACCGAATTCCAGTTTGGTATCGGCGATGATGATCCCTTTCGGTTCGGCGATCTCGCATGCCTTTTGGTAGATGGCAAGCGCGTAGTTCCTTATCGTATTCGCAGTGTCCTTCCCGACCAGGCGGACCACGGTGTCGAAATCAATGTTTTCATCATGGTCCCCGACCTCTGCCTTGGTCGAGGGTGTGAAGATCGGCTCAGGCAGACGTGATGCCTCGATCAGACCTGTCGGCAGCTTGACGCCGCTTACCATGCCCGTGGCCTTGTACTCCTTGAGGCCCGAGCCGGTCAGATATCCGCGCACGACGCATTCCACCGGCAGCGGCTGCGTTTTTTTCACCAGCATGCTCCTGCCTTCAAGGAGCGCCGCATGCGGGCGGCACTCGGCCGGGTATTCAGGCACCTCCGTCGAGATCACCTGGTTCTTTACCACGGATGCGGTCCGGGAGAACCAGTATTTCGATATTTGAGTAAGCACCCTGCCCTTCTCCGGCACCGCGTTCGGAAGCACTACGTCAAAGGCGGATATCCTATCGGTAGCGACAAGAAGCAGCGTTTCGCCGAGATCGTAGATATCGCGAACCTTGCCGCGCTTCGGCGGTTTGAGCCCCGCGAGATTAGTCTCGAGTACCAGTGGTGTCTTCATTGTTTTCACTCCCCGTATTTTCAGGCGCATACTTGAGCACCCGCACTCGCGAAATCCGGTTTTTCCGCAGCCGGAGCACGGTGAACATCATGTCCTGATACCGGATCTGGTCACCCTCGGCCGGCAGACGTCCGAAGAGCCCCAGAATAAAACCGCCGATAGTCTCAAATTCGTCCTCCGGCAGTTTTACTCCCAATTTTTCGTTCACCCTGCCGATGTCCGTTTTCCCATCTACGATGTACCGGTTCGCCGCGATCTCGTCGATCTCACGCAGTTCTTTTTCCTGTTCGTCCCGGATATCACCGACGATCTCCTCAATGATGTCCTCCAACGTGACCAGACCGTCGGTGCCGCCGTATTCGTCCCCTACCAGGGCCAAATGGATGCGTTTTTCCCGCATTTCCTTGAGCAGAACGCTCACGTTCTTATTCGGCGGAACAATATAGGGCTTGCGCAGAACACGATCGAGCGTGAAGGTCTGGTTCTCCATGTGGAGCGATAGAATATCTTTGAGATACACCACGCCGATCACGTTGTCGATGGTCTCCGCAAAGACCGGTAAACGCGAGAACCCCTTCTCATTCATCGTGCGGAGGATAGTGTCCACGTCGCTTCCCGCCTCAACAGCGACGATCTCCGTCCTGGGGACCATCACTTCTTTCACCACCGTGTCGGTAAACCGGAACACACTATGGATGAGGTCCGCTTCCGATGATTCGAATATCCCGTGTTTGCGCCCTTCCCGGATGAGATATTTGACCTCATCTTCCGATACCAGGACCGATTCCGGCTGATCCGAGGAACCGAGCAAATCAAGGATGAAGTGATTGGAAGCGGTAAGTATTCGAAGAATCCAGCGAAACAGCCTGGAAAGAATATCGATGGGAGTCGATGTAATAAATGCTATTTTTTCACTATAGCGGATTGCCAGCGACTTGGGGACCAGCTCTCCGAACACGAGGGTGATATAGGCGATCAAGCTTACGACGACGCCGACCGCAAGCGGTTCAGCCGCTTTCCGGACAAAATCAAACGGGAGTGACGCGAAAACCGGTTTAATGCGCTCGATGGCGATCACGCCGCCGAGAGTAGCCGCCAGCGTACCGATCAGAGTAACGCCTGTCTGGATGGTGGCGAGAAACCGTTCCGGTTCCTCCTGAAGTTTTTGGATCCTCCTTGCTTTCGCGTTGCCGCTTTTGACGAGATGCCGTACGCGGCTTTTACGCAGCGAGATCAGGGATATTTCAGATGCGGCAAAAAAACCATTCAGCAGAATGAGGAGAAAAATGATTAACAGTTCAAGAAACAGCATAGTTATAAAATATCCAATTACCAAATCACAAATTTCAAATAAACTCCAAAGCTCAAATTCAATATTTCAAACGGTTGTGATTTAGTATTTGATTTTTGGAATTTATTTGTTATTTGGTGTTTGAGATTTGGCTATTGATCGGTAAACCCATACTCCTTCCACCGTTCCTCAACCTTTTTTTGGATCTGCGGATCCATGGTTATCTCATCCGGCCAGGAACGGGTGAACCCTTCACCCGGTCCTTTGCGCGTAGCATCAACACCCATCTTGCCTCCGAACCCGATCTGCGGACAGGAGTGGTCGAGGATATCGAGAGGTCCGTCGGTGATGACAACATCGCGCTGCGGGTCCACGTGGTTCATGACCTTCCAGGTAACTTCGGAATAATCATGGATGTTCACGTCCTCGTCGCACACAATGACGAACTTGGAGAGCATGAGCATGCCCGTACCCCAGATGGTGTTGATGACTTTTTTGCCATGGCCGGGATACCGTTTCTTGATCTTGACGATCACGTTATTGTGGAACACACCTTCAACGGGCATGTCCATGTCAAGGATATCGGGCGCGACCATCTGGAGGAGCGGCAGAAAAATCCTTTCCGTGGCCTTTCCCAGGTACGCGTCTTCCTGCGGAGGCCGCCCGACCAGCGTGGCGGGGTAGATGGCATCCTTCCTGTGGGTGATGGCTGTAAGATGGAAGATCGGATATTCGTCGGCTTCCGAATAGTAGCCCGTGTGGTCGCCGAAAGGGCCCTCCACCCGGCGTTCCTGCGGATCGACAAATCCCTCGAGTATGAATTCGGCCTCCGCCGGTACCCGCACATCCACAGTCTTGCACTGCACTACTTCAAGGGATTTCTTCCTCAGAAATCCCGCGAAGATGAATTCGCCGATGGCCGGCGGAAGGGGCGCGGTGGAGGCGTAGATAATGGCGGGATCACCTCCGATCGCAACTGCAAGTTCCATGCGCCTGCCGACAGCCTCATAGTGCTGATAGTGTCGAGCGCCGTCCTTGTGCTTGTGCCAGTGCATGCCCGTGGTCTGGTGGTCAAAGACCTGCATGCGGTACATCCCGACATTCGTGATCCTGGTGGCCGGATCAACAGTACAGACCATGGGGAGGGTGATGAATCTGCCGCCGTCATGGGGCCAGCATTTGAGGATAGGGATCTTGGCAAGGTCAACATGCTCTCCGGTCAGGACAACTTCCTGACAGGGCGCCTTTTTTACGGTTTTCGGGAAAAAATTCGACAGTTCGGCGAGCTTCGGCAACATCCCGAGCTTGTCCATGATCCCGGCGCCTGGTCCCGGAAAGAGGTTCACGGGGTCGATGATATCCTTTATCCTCTGTCCGATCTCATCGAGATTTTGGACTTCCAGCGCCAGGCACATCCGTTTCAGAGAGCCGAACGCATTGGTTATGACCGGGAATGATGACCCTTTCACGCGTTCAAACAACAGGGCCTTATTCGAAGCCCCTCTCTCTTTCGATATGCGGTCGGTGATCTCGGCGATTTCAAGCTCGGCATCCACCTCAGCCTTGATCCTGACCAATTCCCCGTTCTTTTCGAGAACAGCTATAAAATCCCGTATGTTATCGTATGCCATAGAATGTGGATTGTAACGAAATCAGGGAATATTTGCAATCAAAAACTCATGCATGAATTACGAGGCATCATACTTCTGCAGACGGTGTCGAAAGGACCTGAACGAAAGACCAAGGAGCTTGGCCGCTTCGGTCTTCACGCCGCCGGACTTTTCGAGCGCTTTATGGAGAAGCGCCTTCTCCGCGTTTTCCAACAGCGTCTCGAGGTCCAAACCATCATCCGGGATTTCGAGGGTGACCAGATCGGTGCAGGGATAAGGGCTTTTCAGGGTATCCGGCACATGAGCAAGACGGATAACGTCTTCCGGCGTCGTAATCACCATTCGTTCAATCGTATTTTCCAGCTCCCGCACATTCCCCGGCCAACGATATCCCATCAATACCTTCATGGCTTCAGCATCGATCATCTTGATTCGGGCCCGGTCTCCCTCTTTGGAGACGACTTTTCTGAGAAAATATTCCGCGAGGAGCGGGATATCTTCCTTCCTTTCCCGGAGCGGCGGCAGGTGGATGGGGATCACGTTCAAACGATAGTAGAGATCTTCTCGGAACGTGCCCTTCGCAACTTCGGCCAGCAAGTCCTTGTTGCTCGCTGTAATTACATGTACATTTATTTTATTTACCGTGGTGCCCCCTACGTACGTGAACTCGCGCTCCTGGATCACCCGCAGAAGCTTGATCTGAAGCGCCGGCGTCGTGGCGCTGATCTCGTCGAGGAAAATAGTACCCCCGTTCGCAGCCTCAAACAGGCCCTTTTTATTGGAGACAGCCCCGGTAAACGCGCCCTTCATATAGCCGAAGAGCTCGCTTTCAAGCAGTGTTTCAGGCAGTGCGCCGCAATTGACCGTTACAAAAGAACGGTCCTTGCGGGAACTGCTGAAGTGGACGGCCTTCGCCACGAGTTCCTTGCCGGTACCGCTCTCTCCCGTGATCAGTACGGTGCTGTTCGTGTCCGCAACCTGCCGGATAAGGGAAAACACCTTTTGCATGGACTCGCTTATTCCAATAAAGTTCTCGAATCCTGCCCGGGATTTTATCTCCCGCTTGAGCAGGATGTTCTCTTTTCTCAGGGTGTGCTTTTCGAGGGCCTTTTGAATAATCAGCTTGACCTCGTCTACGTTGAACGGTTTCGTAATGTAGTCGTAGGCGCCGAGCCGCATGGCTTCAACAGCCGTATCGGTCGAGGCAAAGGCGGTAATGACGATCACGACTGTTTCCGGAGAGATCTCTTTGACGATCCTGAGCACTTCGATGCCGTCGACCTGA
>JBGPIG010000153.1:0-6631 GCA_041484745.1 Nitrospirota bacterium
ATCAAACCATGACTGCCGAACCGGGCGTTCGGCTAAGAACATCGCGCCATAGCCTTCGGGATGACCATAAACATGGATTCAAAGCATTCGCAAAAAACAAAAGAGATTACCTCCACTTTGATCGCTCCCTGCGGCATGAACTGCCGTCTCTGTTGCGCCTATACAAGAGATAAGAAGGCATGCCCCGGTTGCCGGGGCGACGACAGCGTCAAACCAAAAACCCGCGTCACCTGCCGGATCAAGAACTGTGAGAAGATAGGGCAAGGCAAAGTCAGGTATTGCTTCAGCTGTGAAAGGTTCCCTTGCGACAGGCTGAATCACCTGGATGAGCGCTATAGAACCAAGTATGGCATGAGTATGATTGATAATCTCGTGCACATAAAGAAGTTCGGCATAAGACATTTCATCAGAAATGAAAAGGAACGATGGACCTGTCCTGCGTGCAGTCAGCTACTATGCGTTCATAAACCGCAATGTCTTTCTTGCGGACACAAATGGCGTTAGAAATGCTCCAATGGACTAGCAGACGAACCAACAAAGCAATCCAGACGACCTCGTATCTCGACGGCTGATTTTTGCGTTTTCCCGGCGCTTACGCCGTGGCGCGAGACATTCTTGGTAGTTACGATTTCCCCTGCCCTTTTTACGTGGTGAACTAATCATGGACAATCAATTCATCTCCTTCTCTTCCTGGCCGCAGGCCATTATGCATATTGACGCCGACGCGTTCTTCGCGTCCTGCGAACAGGCCATCCATCCTGAGCTCAAGGGCAGGCCGGTCATCTGCGGCAAAGAGCGCGGCATTGTCGCCGCGGCGAGCTATGAGGCGAAGGCGCGGGGCGTGCAGCGCGGGGTGCGCCTCTCGGACGTGAAGAAGATCTGTCCCGACGCCGTCATCCTTCCCTCGGATTATGAGACCTACAGTCTCTTCTCGGTCAGGATGTTCGAGATCCTGCGCCGGTTCTCGCCCGATGTCGAGGAGTACTCCATCGACGAGGCGTTCGTGGACCTGACCGGCCTCCGCAGGAGCTTCCACGGTTCTTACGAGACGATCGCCGAGAAGATGCGGGCCACCATCAAGCAGGAGCTCGGCATCACCGTGTCCGCGGGCGTGAGCCTCTCCAAGGTCCTTGCGAAGATCGGTTCGAAACACAAAAAACCGGACGGCCTCACCGTGATCCCGGGAAGAGACATCCACCGCTACCTCGAAAAGCTGCCCGTTGAGAAACTCTGGGGTATCGGCCCGAACACCGCGGCGTTCCTGAATAAGCACGGAATCCATACCGCCCTGGAGTTCGCGCGCAAAGATGAGGGGTTCGTCACGAAGAATCTTTCCAAGCCCTATCGCGAGATCTGGCACGAGTTGAACGGGCGGAGCATCTATCCGGTCGTCACGGAATCAAAGAGCACCTATCAGTCCATCAGCAAGGCAAAGACCTTTACCCCTCCCTCGCAGGACGAGACCTTTGTCTTCGCGCAGCTCTCGAAGAACCTTGAGAACGCCTGCATCAAGGCCCGGCGCTACAAACTCGCCGCCACGAGGCTTATCATTTTCGTGCGGAAACAGGACTTCACCAGCAGCGGCGTGGAACTAAAACTGAACAGACCCACAGCCTATCCCGGGGAGCTCTTCGGACTCCTGCGCCAGGGCTTCCAGCACGTGTATCAACCGCGCACGCCGTACCGCCAGACCGGCGTGGTGCTCAGCGGACTCGCGCCCGAAGCGGAGACCCAGTACACCCTCTTCGACGATACGACGAAGATCGATAAGATGGCAAGGATCTACGAGTGCGTTGATGAGCTGTCCAAAAAGTACGGCAAGCACGCGGTCCAGCACGCCGCAAGCCTGCCCACGAAATTGCAGGCCCAGCACGAGGGCGAGCGAGGCGATGTGCCGGCGAGAAGGGAACGTTTATTTAAAGGAGAAAACAAGAGGCAGCGGTTAGGACTGCCGATGCTGAACATCAAGGTATGAGACCGGGCATGGCGGCGGCATAAACCTGAAAACGGCAGTAAGCCACATAAAGCACATAATTCACAAAGACAAAACAAGAAGTTGAAACGACTAGAGTCATCACCAAATCGGCGAAGTATTTCCCAAATACTTTTACCTGATTTTTTTGCGATTTCTGTGCTTTTTGCCTGCGCCCAGCGTTTACGAGTGGAACCGCGAGTGCAGGGTGTGGCTCACTGCTCTTTCAGATAAATGATGCGTTCATAAAAAGTCATTATCTACCGCGGAGACGTAGCCTGCTCTCGCGAAAGCGCGGCCATAAACTGAGACACGGAGAATTGCACCTTGAAATAATAAAAATTTTCCTCTGCGGCCTCTGCGGTTAAATGCCCTTTTCTCTCGCTTCGTGTTTTCCGGTACTTCGCCGGCCATAGTCATCCCTCCTTTGCTCCGGACGGCGGACACTGATTGAAGATGCGGACCGTGCAGACGCGGCATCGTTCCGGATCGAGCTTGGCGGCGATAATCTGCTTTATCGCCTCTGTTTTGGAGCGGAAGATATTCTCCTCGCCGATGCGCTTGAGGTAGCCGCCGCGCCTCAGGACATCCATGACGTCCCCCTTGAGCGAACAGAGATACAGCTGTCTGCCGGTCAGGTGCAGTCGGTGCGCTTCGTTGGCGAGCATCTCGCACCCGGCCACGTCGATGAAATTGATGCCGCCTCCTACGATGAGGATGTGGGCCTGCTCCGGGTTCTTTTTGGCGATGACGCGCAGCTCATCGGCGATATGGTTCACCGCGCCGAAGAAAAGAGAGCCGTCGATCCGCACGATCTTGAGCTGGGGGCATTCCGGAGACGGCTTTTTCAGAATGTTGACGAGCCCCTTCTTGTTGCTGTCAATATCCGGGACCAGCGTTATGAAGTGCGGATGGGACGTGCGGTTGAGATAGAGCAGGAGCGAGAGGATCACACCCACGTAAATGGCGAACTCAAGTTCCACCAGCAGCGTTGCCAGGAACGTGACGGCGAGGACTGCGGTCTCCTGTCTGCTCGTCTTCATAATGGTCTTTATGTGATGCCCGTCGATAAGACCGTATGCCACGAGGAGGAGGATGCCCGCCATAGACGCGATAGGGAGATAGGCGGTAAGCGGCGCAATAAGCAGGAGCACCGCGGTCAGCGATACCGCCGCATATACCGCGGCCATCGGCGTCTGCGCCCCGGCTTCGTAGTTCACACCGGTCCGGGTGAAGGACCCCGACGACGCGTAACTCGAGAAAAAACTGCCGACGATGTTCGAGAGCCCCTGACCGACGAACTCCTGGTTGCTGTCGATACGCTGGTAGGAGCGTGTTGCCACGGACCGCGCTATGGACACGGCCTCGACCAGGCCGAGCATGGCCACGGCCAGAGCGGCGGAGGCCAGGTGCCGCATTGCGGGCATGGTGAGGTCCGGAAGAGACAACGGCGGCAAATGTCCCGGCAGGGACCCGATGAGCCGCACGCCGTGCGCCTTCCCATCGAGGGCCTCGGCAAGGATGCTCCCGAGTATCATGGCGATCAGCATACCGGGCCACTGCGGAAGGAATATCCTGATGAGAACGGCACTGGCCAGCGTGGCAAGCGCAAGAACGGCTACATAGGGGTTGACCTCGGGAAGCGCGCTCAGGAGGTCCATCCACATATGCAGAAAGGCATGCCGCTTCGATCCGGGAATGCCGAGAAAATTGCTGAGCTGGCTGGTCGCGATAAGTACGGCGGCGCCGGCAGTGAACCCCACAACGACCGAGTGCGATATGAAATTGACAAGCGATCCCAGGCGCGCAAGCCCCAGCAAGAGCTGGAACAACCCCGCCATAAACGTGAGGGTGAGGACCATGCTGATATACTCAGCGCTCGACGGCGCGGCGTGAGGACTGATGGCGCTGAAAATCACGATGGATATGGCGGTCGTGGGACCTGAAATGAGATGAAAGGAAGAGCCGAACAGCGCGGCGACTATCGCGGGGACGATGGCGGAATAGAGGCCGTACTCCGGCGGCAAACCGGCGATGATGGCAAAGGCGACACCCTGCGGCAGTACGATGATCGCGCCGGTGACGCCGGCGATCAGGTCCGCGCGGGTCGTCCGTTTCGTGACCAGATGACGCCACTGCAGGAAGGGCAAAAACATCTTCTTCGTCCATCCCTGGCGCCGGTCACCTGACTTGACTTCTTCCATAGAACGACATACCTCCCTACCCGCGGCGGTCTATCCGATCGCTTGGACTTTATTCAAGTATATCATGAGGAAGGTAATAGAAGAACAGGCACCGGAGATCAATCCTTAGAGAAATTCCTCCGCTACACCCGGTACTACGCTACATCTTCTCCACCATTTTTCTGAAGAAGCGGCAGTTCTCGACCAGATCGGGACCGTGCTTGAACAGGCCGCCGCCGATGAGGAAGATCAGGTCCTGGCCGTAGGTTTCGAGCATGTCCGGGACCTTGTCGAGGCCCATTCCTCCTCCAGGTGCGGGGAAAATAGACTTCACATGACCCATGGGTTCGTCGGTTGCGCCGGCGATCTCCTTGCACTGCTCGCGGCTGAACGAGAACCTCCCCCCGAAGTTTGGAAAAATGGTCGCATCCGCACCCCCAAGCCGCGCAAGCTGACCGAAGATCACGCCATGGGAAATGCCGTTTCGGCTCGTCACAAAGCTTCCTTGAAGTGCCGGGTGGGTCAGGATCGGAAGGGCAAGAGTGTCGTCATCCGCAAGCTCACGCATCAGATCAAATCCGATGATTCCCGGCGCGACCATGAGCCCGCCGGCCCCCGCGTCTTTCGCTATCCGGGCCCGTTTCATAACCTCGCGGTGGGGCGCCGTGATATTTGCTATATAGAGAGCGGAACGGCCTGTTTCTTTTCCCGCCTTCCGCACCGCCTCAGCGCATCGTGTAACCCGCTCTTTGAACGGAGAACAGCTCTGGTCCGTTATTCCGTGGTCGTCCTTGATCATGTCCATCCCGCCCAGGGCGAACTGATAGGCGAGGTTTGCAAGTTCCTGACAGGAAAGCCCCAGGGGTTTCACCGCCGTTGAAAGCAGCGGCCGCTTCGGAACGTTCAAAAGGCCGCGTATACCGCTCCTCCCGAAGCGCGGCCCCTTGAATGAGCGCATCAGGGACTCGGACAGATCGAGATGCTCAACTCTGATGCCGGGCTTGATGCTGCTGTTGCCGAACACGACGTTCAGGAACTGGGTCAGCTCGCCGGCGGCGATCTCGTTCGCATAGCTGATCACTGCCTGAAAACTATCGCGATCAAGCCGTTCAAATAGTTCTATCCTTCCGAACACCTGGTCCCTGATTATTCCGGCAGGCACTTCATCAGCAGGAAACTCAACGGTCTGCTCGATGCAGATGTCCTCTGCCTTGGCACGCGCCTCCCGCTCATTACCAAAGAGACGGTAGGTCACGGAGAATCGGTCACCGGAAAATAACGTGGCTAAGGTGCAGGTTTTCTGAATAATGGACATCGGAACGTACTGGTCCTCCTATGACCGGCAACGGGGTATGGTTCTCCGTTCAACAGGTCTTCAACGATACCAAGATACTTATTTTTCACGTGAAATGCAACTAAGGATTATCGGCTTCTTCATCAATCTGCGGATTAAAAACAGAGGGGCTTACAAGTAACCAAAGGAGTAATGGCAAGAGTAACTTGAGACTTTGCACAAGGACATCTACGGTGTTCTGGTCGGCATTGGTTGCTCCATCCGACTGGATCGTATACTGAATGAAAATGATATCGATAACAAGAGAAACTAATATTCCGATACCCATGACCGCTGCTCTTTTCGCAATCGGTATTTTAGGGGTAATGACCATGAGGGACAGGAAGGGGATCATATAGAGTGACATTTTGTAGATAAGAAGATCACCCTCAGCGGACAATTCATAGGTCGTTGTCAACAGGGCAACGATCCGTTTCAGCACCGATATATAGGCTTGTGAAATTGGATGCCAAATAACAAAGAGTCCCAGTGAGCAGAGGAAAACTTTAGCCAGAAATAGGAGTTTTGGTTTCACGCTTAGCCACTTTCTCTATCCATACTATCCACATGAAGACAACCATAATGATGAACGCCACCTGCCAAAGATAATCGTGAAAATACGTTGAATACGCCGGCTTGTATTTATCGATAAATGCCATAAGAAGAAGTCTCGTTATATTGGCGGCAAAAATAAGGGGAAGACCCACCAGAAGCCCTATGCCCTTTGATTTCAGAGAAGTTTTATAGACAGCGACAAAGGAGGAATAAATTATCATGATCGTGATGGCGGTGCATTCCGTATTCACCTGCCACACGGCGTTCGTAATGCGGATGATCGTTTTCTCCCGAGTGGCCGCCATACCGAAAAGGTGGATAGCTCCTGTTGTCGCCTGCGCAGTAAGTATCTCGAAAAACGAGAGGTATCCTTTTTGATAAGAGAAATAGGACAGCAGGTTTAAGATAACTACCGTCAAACAGAACAAAAGGGGCATCTTGAGAGATTTCATATCTCCGAACAGATGCCCCTTCTGCTTTTTATTTGGCGCAGCGCTTAACTCAGACATTAAACCCTAATCAATTTCCGTTCTCTGCTTTTTGTTTTCTCCGCAGCAAATATCCGCCGGCCAGCATCAGGCTCGCCAG
>JBGPIG010000154.1:0-6500 GCA_041484745.1 Nitrospirota bacterium
CGGAAAAATCCAGGACAGTATAGCTGTTTTCTTGTTTCAACTCAACTACGTACTCACCCTCTATTCCATCACGGGTCAACGATTCCAGCGCCATCGCCGCCTCGCCTTCGAAGGTATTGTGGTCACAGACTCCGATAAGAGCTGCAATGGCATCAAACAACCTCCCGGCGCCGGATGACAGGGGTGAAAAATCTCTGGCCCGGGCGACGATCGTTAATTGTTCTATTTCCTTTGCCCCGTATTTTTTTATAAATCCGACGTCTTCCAAGATCGCCCCTGCATCGCTGCCTTTGGCTGCAATGATATAACTTACCGCGGTTTTCCAGGGCTCACGAATGGCGGCTTCCCCGCCGGGAAGAGGAACATATCCGAGCTGACCGACCCGGTCGAATCCTTCACAGTCGGCCATCAGGAACTCTCCACCCCACAGGTGGCCGTCAGTGCCGTACCCGGTTCCGTCAAAAGCCACACCGATGACCTTTCGGTCAAGACCGTGCTCCGCCATGACAGAGCCGATATGAGCGTAGTGATGTTGAATTTCAAATAGCTGGATCGCGGATTGGAAATTGCGAATTGCGGCGTTCGTCTTATTATCCAAACTCCGGACCTGCTCTTTCGCCCATCTCGTCGATACATAGCCGGGGTGCAGATCATGAACGAGGGCAACGGGATCAACCCGATACACCTGTCTGAGGTTCGCTAAACATTCTTCAAAGAACGCAATCGTTTCATAATTTTCCATATCGCCGATATGCTGACTCACAATCGCAAACTTTCCCTTTGTCAGCGTGAACGTATTTTTCAGATCCGCGCCGCATCCAAGGACCTCCGGACCCTCATCGTGAAGAGGGACCGGATCAGGCGCATATCCGCGGGAACGGCGGAGGAAACTCAGATCGGAGGTCGGGGTCCGGAGTTCGGAGACAACATCATTCCGCATTCCCCTTTTCGCGTTCCGCGTTCTCACCACTGAATCATCCACCCGCATAAAGATATCGCGATTATGAAATAGGAAGCCGTCGACCATCCCTGAAAGCTTTTTGAGGGCCTCATCGTTGTCCCGCACGATCGGCTCTTCGGATAGGTTCCCGCTTGTCATGACCAGTGCCTTGAAAACGGACTTATTGCCGTCACTTTCTGGCGTGTTGGGATACGTGAACAAGAGATAGTGAAGGGGCGTATAGGGCAGCATAACGCCTACATAACGGTTGTTCGGTGAAACGGCACTGGAGAGATGATCTCCTGCTTTCTTTTGTAACAGAACCACCGGTCGCCGATTCGATCTGAGCAGGTCCTTTTCTTCCGAAGATACCACGCAGAAACCTCCGATGTCTTCCATAGAAAGCGACATCACGGCAAAAGGCTTGTTGCTCTTGCGCTTGCGCTCCCGTAATCTTCTCACTGCCGTATCATTGGCCGCATCGCAGGCAAGGTGAAAACCGCCGAGACCTTTGATCGCGACGATCCCGCCTTGCTGGATAAGCCTTATGCACTCAGACACTGCATCATTTCCCCTCACCTTTATCCTCTCCCCAGAGGGGAGAGGGCCGGAGTGAGGGGCAACTCCGGACTCCGAACGCAGCCTGCCCTCGAATGTTTCTATCGGGGGCACTTCGAACTCAACAGCCGGTCCGCAGACAGAGCATGCATTCGGCTGTGCATGGAACCTCCTGTCCCGGGGATCATGATACTCCCGGAGACAATCGGGGCACATGACGAAATCAGCCATCGTGGTATTAGGTCTGTCGTAGGGCACGGTCCGCGTTATGGAATAGCGGGGCCCGCAATTCGTGCAGTTGATGAAAGGATAGAGGTATCTCCGATCGGAGGGATCGAGCAGTTCCCGTAAACAATCGTCGCAGAGAGAAACATCGGGCGATACCAGCGTGAAAGACCTGCCCGTGGAAAGGTCCGTGCTTGCACGGATCGTAAAGTCAGGATAACCATGGAGGGGAAGTGCGGTAAGGGAAACGTCGGTGATGACTGACAGCGGCGGGGCTTCCTCGCGCAATCGCCGGGCGAACTCGGAGACCCGGGTCCCTTCAATGTCGACCAGAACACCTTCGCTCGTATTGGTTACATAGCCTTTCAGATCGAGGGTGTTCGCAAGGTTATAGACATAGGGCCTGAAACCAACGCCCTGCACTATGCCTTTGACTATGATCTGAGCCCGCTCAACCATTGCGCCCATTGGCCGATCCCCGTGCCGGTTGAGCAGGAGACCTCGAATATCTTAAGCTTTGGATTGAGTGCCAGAGAGTCGTTTCGCACCTTGTTCATGTCCGTGTTCATGTACGGCAGCAGGTCGATCTTATTCAGGACCAGCGCGGATGACTCGCGAAACATGAGCGGGTATTTGAGGGGTTTGTCGTGCCCTTCGGCGACCGAGAGGACCATCATCTTCATGTCTTCGCCGACCTTGAACTCGGCCGGACAGACGAGATTTCCGACATTCTCGATGATAAGCAGATCAAGCTGATTGAGCGGAAGATCGTTCAAGACCTCGCTGATCATGTTCGCATCGAGATGGCATGCCCCGCCGGTATTGATCTGAACAACGGGAACATCAAGCGCGCCGATGCGTTCAGCATCATCCGAGCCGACGATGTCCCCTTCTATCACGCCGATCCTCAGGTGGGGTTTGAGCTCACGGATCGTCCGTTCCAGCAGAGAGGTCTTGCCCGCCCCGGGAGCGCCCATCAGGTTCACGACGTACACGCCTGCTTCCCTGAACCGTTTCCGGTTCTCTTCGGCGATACGATCATTCGCCTCCAGTATGCGGGTGACGACCTTGACCTTCATCAGTTGATCTCCATATCTATGATCTCCATCTCACGGCCGCTCGTTATTTCAAAAGACTTGGAGCCGCACAGCGGGCATGCGAAAACGTATTGCACGTCCTCGACTGAAAATGCTTTTTTACAGTCATTACAGGTCCCGCCGACGGGAACATGCTCTACGACCAGGTGAGCATGCTCAGCCACGGTGCCCTGTTTTGCGGCGTCAAAAGCAAACGTCAGCGCTTCCGGCAGCACGCCGGCCGCTCTCCCGATCCGGACCCTCACGGAATCGACAGTTCGGCCGCCGGCTTCACTGCATTTATTGACGACAATATCGAGGATGCTGAGAGCGAGGGCGGTTTCATGCATAGATTTTCCCGATTCTACGATGTCTTTATCGATTTTTTGGATCGCAAAACCAGCGTGGACGAGGACATAATCGCCCACACGGGGCTCTTCGGGCATGAGCATGAGGCTCACCGTTTTCCTGGCCCCGAACACGTCGATCGTCGCAAACAGGTTATCTATGTTGATGATCCTTGAGGGAATTGCGAGACACATGAATCAATCCGATCACTTATCCGGGATTACTCTATTCCATAGGATAATAACTTGAATATTTATCTCACATATCTCCGTCACTGTCAAGCTATGACGGTTTCGTGAGAAGTCGTCATACCCGCGAAAGCGGGTATCCAGGGGTCGAGTATCAGTACGAAAAGACTGGGTGCCCGTTTGCACGGGAATGACGGGATATGCAAGATTTCGACTCGCGTTACCCGACGATACCGGTGTCATCGCGCCTTGATCTTTTCCAATTCCTCAAGAATAAGCTCTCTGACCCTCGGGATTGCCGCTTTCAGTTCATCGCTCAGTTCAAGCGACCATGAGGAAACATCTTTTGGCTGCACACCAATGATCACGGTCTCGGGTTTCCCGCCCGTCAGTTCCGCCATCATGAGAACGTCGATAAGACTGATCTGGTGCAATGATACCTTTTGCTCGGACGGAAATTTCATATCTTCCGGCGAGAACCGGAACAACGAACCGGGAGTATCTCCCGCTTCCACGACATCCACGACGATGAGATGGTCGATTTCGCGAAATAGAGGGATCAACTGATGGCTGACCGTTCCCGCTTCAAGCAGCATGACATTTTCAGGAAAGTCGGATTCCTTGAGGGAATTGATGAGGTGGACTCCAAAACCGTCATCTTTGAGCAGAAGATTGCCGACACCGAGGACCAATACTTTTCGGGGGGGCGCCGAAGCGCCCCCCCGCAGCTCTTCGTTTGCCGTCATGATCGATGTTTTTTGATCTTGTAACCGGTAAAGATAGACGTGAACGTTTTATCTTTATTCACCCAGCCTATCATAAAAGCCATGTAGACGTGGATCAGAATAAAGATGATAAAGAACCACATGGAGAGGATATGGATGATCCTCGTATAGGACTCACCGCCCGCCAGTGTATTCACCCAGCGGAAGCTGTCCGGGGACTTGATAAACCCGAATAAACTGCCGTGATAGAGGGCGCCCCCGGTCAGTGCCGTGATGATGATGACCACGCTTACCCCGAGATATGCTAGGGCCTGAAGCGGGTTGTATTTCCGGTAGTCCTTGTGCGAACCTTTGATGAACAGATAGTAGCCGAGGATGTCCGGGATGTTCTTGAGGTTCTCGATGAGCCCGAAATCCTTCCAATCGGCATCAAAGGTCGAACGAAACGCCATATACACCCTTACCACGAGGCCCAATATGAGCGCATATGCCGCGACGAAATGGAAAAACCTCATCTGGGCCATAATAAAGCTGTCCGGACCGCCGGCAATAAAGGGCGTGTGG
Organism: Nitrospirota bacterium; assembly: GCA_041484745.1. Classification (GTDB taxonomy): domain Bacteria; phylum Nitrospirota; class UBA9217; order UBA9217; family UBA9217; genus JALNZF01. The sequence continues at coordinate 4,625 of JBGPIG010000154.1, forward strand.
ATATACAAACCGGTAAACACGAGCACAACGATCGAGAGGACCCTGGTCCAGTGCTCCACGATATATCCGAGGCTCCACTCTTTTACCATGTCGTTTGTCATAGTGTCCTCCTCAGGAGACCTTGAAGTCCATGATCCGGTTCGACTCGGGATGAATCACATGCACCGTGCAGGCAAGGCAGGGATCGAAGGAATGGACCACCCGCAAGATCTCAAGCGGCTTCTCGGAGTTCGATACGGGTGTTCCCACGAGAGCGTCTTCGATCGGTCCGCGCACGCCGTTGTCATCCCGCGGGCAGACGTTCCAGGTCGTCGGCACCACGCACTGGTAATTCTTAATTTTCTTCCCCGACACGTCTATCCAGTGTCCCAAAGCGCCGCGCGGCGCTTCCCACAGGCCGATCCCCTGCGCTTTATCGGGGATCTTGTATTCGTTGTAGACCGCGGTATTTCCCTTCTTGATGTTCTCGATGAGGTCGATGCCCCACTGATACATGGAGTCGGCGACCATTTTGCACTCGAGGGCCCGTGCCGCGATCCTCCCGATGATGCCGAAGAGCACCTCGGGGTGGCCGGCATGCCCGATCTTCGCAAGGGTATCATCTATCAATTTTTTGGCGGTGGGCTGGCCCGCAACATAGGCCACGACCATCCGAGCGAGGGCGCCGACCTCCATGGGCTTGCCCTGGAGCCTCGGCGCTTTGGCCCACGTGTATTGTTTGTTCGGATCGTAATTGGTATAGTCGGGGGCCGTCTCACCAACGGCGGGGTTGAGTGGTTTCGAACCCTTATACCAGCTGTGGGACGTATGTTCCATGACATCTTCAGGCTTGGCATCGTGCATTTTCGGGAAATCCGAAGCGAAGATCGCGCCCCTCGGCAGAAGACGTTTCTTGGGATCGAAGGAAGCATCCTCGAAAACGCCCCAGGAAAGGAAATTCGACGGCCCTTTTCCCATACCGGCGGCGCCGAGGTAGAATGGCGCTATGGCGAGAAGATCGGCGATGAACACGTTATCGACCCAGTCCTGGAGTTCCTTCACCCTGAAGAGATAATTCTTCAGGTCGTCTACGGTCGGCACGTGCGTCACGCCTCCCGGAGGGCTGGTCATGGTCATCGGCATTCTGCCTCCGAAGAGAGCGCTCACCTGGGACGCCTTTGCCTGCATCTCGAGCGCTTCGAGATAATGCGCAACAGCGATGAGGTTCACATCCGGCGGCAGTTTGTAGGCGGGATGGCCCCAGTAGGCATTTGCGAAGGGGCCGAGCTGGCCCGACTCTACAAAGGACTTGAGCTTAGCCTGGACCTTCTTGAGAGACGCCTCTTTCGGCTGCGCGCTAAGCGCCGAAACCACATCGACATAATCAAGGGCATTCAGGTGATAGAACCAGAGGATATGCGAGTGGACGAACTGGGCCCCTTCAATGATGTTTCTGATGATACGGCCGTTGTCGGGCGGCCTCACCTTAAAAGCATCGTCCATGCTCATTGACGAGGTATGGCCGTGAGATGTCGGGCAGACCCCGCAGATGCGCTGCGTTATATGCCAGGCGTCCCGAGGGTCCCTTCCCTGCAGAATGATCTCAAACCCGCGGAAAAGAGTGCCCGTTGTCCATGCGTCCTTGACCTTGCCGCCTTCAACCTCGACGTCGATCCTCAGATGCCCTTCGATCCTCGTAAACGGGTCTATAGTTATCCTGGCCATTATTTTTTACCTCCCTCTTTTTCCTTGGTCCTGCCCGAAGCGTTCGTTGCGGCCGCATGGATTGCAATGCCTGCAGCCGTCGCTATTGCTGCAACCGCTCCTATCTTATCAGCGCCCGCTTCCACGCCACCCAGACCGGGGATCTTAACGCCGGGCAACGGCTCGTAGAACC
>JBGPIG010000155.1:0-6480 GCA_041484745.1 Nitrospirota bacterium
ACGGGCAGTGCGGTGGTGGGTGATATCATCGACATCGGCAGGGACATCCTTGCCGGCTGTGCGAACCGGGCGCCGGTGGCGGCGTTCCGGGAGCGGTCCTCGCTCACGATACGCACCATGGATGCTATTTCGTCGTGTTACTACCTCCGGTTCTCGGTCATGGACAAGCCCGGCGTTCTGTCCCGGGTCTCGGGTGTGCTCGGGAAGAACAATATCAGCATTTCGTCGGTCATCCAGAAGGGCCGCGGCTCTGCAGCGGCTGTCCCCCTGGTGATGATGAGCCATGAGGCCGTAGAGCGTGACGTACGGCAGGCCCTTGACGAGATCAACAAGATGGACTGCGTGGCCGGACCGACGATGGTGATCAGGGTGGAAGAGGGAAAGCAATAATACTTGGAAGTTTAGAGTTCGTAGTTCGGAGTAAAAATACGGATCCGTTTTTTTGATCCTCACACCGAACTCCGAACTGACAACTCCGAACGGATACACCGGAGGTGCAGCAATGTCTGACGAAATAAAAGTAGACATAACAGTAGATCTCAAAGGTCAGGTCTGTCCTTATACGTTTGTTCGTTCCAAGCTGGCGGTCGAGAAGATGAATGTCGGAGAGGTGATCGAGATTATTCTTGACCACAAACCTGCGGTAGAGAACGTGCCCAAGAGCATGGAGAACGAAGGGCAGAAGGTCCTGAAGATCGACCAGACCGGCGAACACGAGTGGCATCTCTTTGTCCGAAAGGATAAAGAGAAGGCAAAGAAGAAGGCCTAATCCGGACAAGCCGGAACCAAATCCTTTTCACCACGAAGTCACTAAGGCACGAAGTAAAATATGAATGCCTTTAAGATATTATTATCTCAGGTATTTTAAGAACTTCTTCGTGTCTTAGTGTCTTTGTGGTAACGTGGGGTATAAAAATGGAATTTACCGAAGACCAGATTCTGCGTTACAGCAGACACATCCTGCTCCCTGAAGTTGGAGGTGACGGACAGGAAAGTCTCCTGAATGCCAAAGTGGTGCTTGTGGGCGCAGGCGGCCTCGGTTCCCCGGTGGGGTATTATCTTGCCGCGGCAGGCGTTGGGACCATCGGCGTGATCGACAACGACCGCGTCGAGCTGTCGAATCTCCAGCGCCAGATCGCCCACAACACGAACCGCATCGGCGTGCTGAAAGCTGATTCGGCAAAAGAGACTTACGAGACGTTGAACCATGATGTAACGGTGGTCACGCACAAGGAGCGGCTCACGTCCAAGAACATCATGGACATCATCAAGGACTACGATATCGTTGTGGACGGGAGCGACAACTTTCCCACGCGCTACCTGGTGAATGATGCCTGTGTGATGCTGAGAAAGACGCTGGTCAGCGCGGCGGTCTTTCGGTTCGAGGGGCAGCTGATGACCATCTTCCCGGGCGAGGGCCCGTGCTACCGCTGTTTGTTCGAGATACCGCCTCCGCCCGGCATGGTGCCGTCGTGCCAGGAGGCGGGGATCCTGGGCGCGGTCACCGGCGTGGTCGGTACGCTCCAGGCCACCGAGGTGATCAAAGCGATCCTCGGCATCGGTACACCGCTCAAAGGGAAGCTGCTCTTGTGGAACGCACTCGACATGAGCTTCCGCACGGTAAAAGTGCCGCGGAACAAGGAATGCCCGGTCTGCGGAGAGCACCCAACGATAACGGAACTGATCGATTACGAGCAGTTCTGCTCCATGAGCCACTAGACCCTTATCACCGCAGAGAACGCGGAGAGAAGCATGCAGGATGAATGTCATCGCCGTGTTCTCAGCCGGCTCTGCGGCAACCAACGATGGTGGTACTAACCAATAGCGATCTTCAAAAGATCTATGACCATTGCGCACGGGAATATCCGAACGAAGCGTGCGGGATCCTTGCCGGTCGGGAGGGCAGGGTTGAAAAAGTATATTCGCTCGTGAGCGAGAGGCCGAGTCCCGCTTTTTACCGCATTGACTCGAACGAGCACTTTCGGGTCATCCGGGAGATGCGGGAGGCCGGTATTGATCTGGTCGGCATCTATCACTCGCATACGGGCAGCCCGGCATTTCCCTCTGCAACCGATGTGGAGCTTGCGTACTACCCGGAGGCGGTATATGTGATCGTCTCGCTCATGGACAGGAAGAGGCCCACCGTAAAAGGATTTACGATCGTTGAAGGAGCAATTGCGGAAGTCGCGTTGAACATTATCCCGGAGGCACCGTAGCGAATGACGTATGTAAAAAATTTACGCTGTATTGAATGCGGTCGGGAGTATAAGATCGACCCCATTTATGTGTGCGAGTTCTGTTTCGGACCGCTCGAAGTGACGTACGACTATGAGAAGGTCAAAAAGGACATGACGAGGCGGAAGATCGAATCACGGCCGCACCACATGTGGCGGTATCGCGAGCTCCTGCCGATCGACGGAGACCCCTCCGCGGGATTCGACACGGGTTTCACTCCGCTTATGAACGCTAAAAACCTTGCCAAGGCATGGGGCGTGAGGGAAATCTACCTCAAGGACGATTCCGTGAACCACCCGACCCTGTCATTCAAGGACCGTGTCGTGGCCGTGGCCGTCACGAAGGCAAAAGAATTCGGGTTTGACACCGTCGCGTGCGCGTCGACGGGCAACCTGGCCAACTCTGTTGCCGCGCAATCGGCGCGGGCGGGCATGAAGCGGTTCATCTTCACACCGGCGGACCTTGAGCTCTCGAAGACCATCAGCTCACTCATCTACCAGCCGAACCTCGTGATGGTGGACGGAAACTATGACGAAGTAAACCGGCTTTGCTCCGAGATAGCGAACAAATACCAATGGGCCTTTGTGAACATCAATATCCGTCCGTTCTACGGCGAGGGCTCCAAGTCCCTCGGGTTCGAGATTGCCGAACAACTTGGATGGAAGACGCCGCATAATATCGTTGTGCCCAATGCCAGCGGCTCGCTTATGACAAAAATATGGAAGTCTTTTAAAGAGCTTGAGAAGATCGGCCTCGTGCCGGTCGTGAAGAGCAAGGTTTTCGCGGCGCAGGCCACGGGATGCAATCCGATCGCCGCGGCCATCAAGGAAGGCAGCGACATCATCAAGCCTGTGAAGCCCAGGACAATCGCCAAGTCGCTCGCCATCGGGAACCCTGCCGACGGTTATTATGCGACCAAGGTCACCAGGGACACGGGTGGTTATGGCGCCGATTCATCCGATCAGGAGATCGTGGATGCCATGAAGCTTCTCGCCGAAACAGAAGGCCTGTTCGCTGAGACCGCGGGCGGCGTGACCGTCTCTGCGGCCAAAAAGCTGGTGGACTCAGGCAGGATCTCGAAGGATGAAACCCTGGTGATTTGCATCACCGGCAATGGACTCAAGACCACTGAAGCGGTTGTGGACCATCTCGTCCGACCGAGGGCCATCAAACCGAATATCGAGTCGTTCGAGGAGCTGCTGAAAAAAATAGTATGCTAGCAAGCCCTATCCGTAGATTGCGCAGAGGAGGCAGATTGAAAATACGCTCTATCAGCTGTTTCATTCTTGATATCCGCGGAAAAAAAAGATGCTCTGAGGAGGAATGATCCATGGCAGTCATCGTGAGAATACCGACCCCGTTGCAGAAGCTTACGAACGGGCAGGCCGAGGTGGAGTGCGGCGCGAAAAACGTTCTGGAGCTTGTTGAGGCGCTCGAGAAGAAATATCCGGGGATGAAGGAACGGCTGTCGGATGGCGGAAAGATCCGCCGGTTCATCAATATCTATGTGAACGAAGAAGATATCCGTTTTGCGAACAAGGAAGAGACCCTTCTCAAGGATGGGGACAATGTCTCGATTGTGCCGGCCATCGCAGGCGGACGCTGATAAGATAACCGGGGGGATGAGAAGGTAAGAAATCGAGACGATGAGTATGCGAGGATGTTGTCGTGTCTCAATCGCCCGATTTTCCAACTTCTTATATTTCTGTTGTTAAGAGGAGACAGCATGGCGACGAAGAGGATAAAACTGACCTTTCCCCAGGACCTGATCAAGGAGCCCGTAATCTTCACCATGGCCAAGAAGTTCGATGTGACGCCGAATATTCGCCGCGCAAAGGTTACCGAGTCCGTGGGTGAAGTGGTGCTCGAACTCGAAGGGGTGGAGAAGAACCTCGAAATCGGCATCGCTTATCTGAAGGAGCGCGGCGTCAAGGTCGAAGCTGTTGAGGGTGATGTGGTGAGTTCGTAATGATGAGGGCCAAGGGAACATCTAACGAACATCATCCTTGCCCCATAGTCCATAGGAAATTATGAAATACATTATCCTACTGGGTGACGGCATGGCCGACAGGCCGCTTGGAGTGCTTGGCGGCAAGACCTGTCTGCAGGCGGCAAGGACGCCGAGTCTCGACCAGTTAGCGACGCTCGGACAGGTGGGGATGGTGCATACGGTCCCTCCGGGATTTCCTCCGGGCAGCGATGTGGCCAATCTCACGGTCATGGGGTACGACCCGAAAAAGTACTATACCGGTCGTTCACCGCTTGAGGCCGCAAGTATCGGCGTTGCACTTGAACCTAACGATATTGCGTACCGATGTAATCTGGTGTCACTTCGCGTCACCGGCGGGAAGTCCTCGGTCTCCGGAAAAGTACGCCAGACAATCATGGAGGACTTCAGCGCAGGCCATATCACCACGCAGGAGGCCCGTCTGCTCATCGAGGAGATTGACGGCAAGCTCGGCAGCGACCATATCCGTTTTTATCCCGGCGTGAGCTACCGTCACCTCATGGTTTGGAAAGACGGAAAGGACAAGATTGAGTGCACGCCTCCGCACGATATCCAGGATAAGGACATTAAGGACTACCTGCCGCGTGGTGAAGGCGATGAGACCATTAACGCCTTAATGGAGGCCTCCATGGAGCTGCTCCTGGCCCACCCCGTGAACAAGACCAGGATTGAGGGCGGAAAGCGGGCGGCCAACAGCATTTGGCTCTGGGGCCAGGGTCGGCGGCCGAGCATGCCGACCTTCAGGGAAAAATACGGGCTTGAAGGTGCAATGATCTCGGCGGTGGACCTCACGAAAGGCATCGGCATCTACGCGGGTTTTGAGGTGATCAACGTGCCCGGAGCCACGGGCTGGATCGATACGAACTATGTGGGTAAGGCCGAGCACGCCCTCTGGGCGCTCAAAACCAAGGACATCGTCTATGTCCATGTAGAGGCGCCTGACGAGGCAGGTCATACAGGCGACCTGAAGAACAAAATGAAGGCCATTGAAGATTTCGACGAATTCATTGTGGGGAATATCATCCATGGCATGAAACAGTTCGATGAATACCGGATCCTTGCGCTTCCGGACCATCCCACGCCTCTTGAGATCAGGACGCATTCGAATGATCCGGTGCCGTTCGTCATTTACGATAACAGGTCGGAGCGCACGGGAGATCCCGTCACCTACGATGAGAAGATAGCGGAACGCAAGGATGCCCTGGTGTTCAAGGAAGGGCACACCCTGATGGATTATTTTTTGAAGAAATAAAACAAAAAAATAACCATAGAGGGCGCAGAGTTCGCAGAGAAAAGCATTTAAGATTTCAAATTCAAGAAGCAAGATTTATTCTCTGTGCTCTCCGTGGTAAAAAGTTTTGGTCTTTATAGGGAGGTAGAGGGTGCTCATAGTCCAAAAATACGGGGGCACGTCCGTAGGGAACCCCGAACGGATCAAGAACGTGGCGAAACGTGTCTGCCGCACAAAAGAGGAAGGTCATGATGTCGTGGTCGTTGTCTCGGCCATGAGTGGTGAAACGGATAAGCTCATCAATCTTGCCGGTCAGGTGAGCGAGAACCCGGACCCCCGGGAAATGGACATGCTGGTATCCACGGGAGAACGCGTGACCATTGCGCTGTTGGCCATGGCTATCCAGGCTCATGGGTACAAGGCCCAGTCTTTCACGGGCAGGCAGGCGGGCATCATTTCCGATAGTGTGCATACGAAGGCGCGGATCGAGAAGATCACCGGGGAACGGCTCAAAAACGCTCTTAAGGAGGGCAAAATCGCGGTGGTCGCGGGCTTCCAGGGGATCACGGAAACATCCGATGATGTTACGACCCTGGGCCGCGGAGGATCCGACCTTTCCGCCGTGGCGGTCGCCGCCGCCCTTAAAGCGGACCTCTGCGATATTTATACGGACGTGGATGGCGTGTATACGACGGACCCGAATATGGTGCCGCAGGCAAGGAAACTTGATAGAATTTCCTATGACGAAATGCTCGAACTGGCGAGCCTCGGGGCCAAGGTGCTCCAGACCCGTTCCGTCGAATTCGCAAAAAAATATAATGTTCCCGTGAGGGTGCTTTCGAGCTTTAACGACAACCCGGGGACCCTTGTGACCAGGGAGGATTCTGATATGGAAAAAGTTGTGGTGTCCGGCGTGGCATACGACAAGAACCAGGTAAAAGTGACGGTAACGGGTGTGCCGGACAAGCCTGGCGTGGCGGCAAAGATCTTCAATGAAATATCGACG
>JBGPIG010000156.1:0-6479 GCA_041484745.1 Nitrospirota bacterium
AGGAGGGCGCAGAGGAAACCAATTAATTCTTAATGTTTATTCTCCGCGTCTCAGCGTCTCCGCGGTAGATTGTTACTTCTTACGAAACCATCAACTTTGGCGTTTGTTATTTGGTGCTTCCGTTCTCTACCCCCTCCGCCTTCTTCATCGCAAAGCGCTCCTGGGCTGACTTCCCTTTCCCGCCGGCCTTGCGATAATACTCCGCGGCCTGCTCTTTGTTGCCCATGCGATCGCTCGCTCTGCCTGCCCAGTAGTAAGCGGTGCCGACCCACATGCCGGATGCGGGGTAGCTCCCGGGTATTTTTAAAAACTCAGTCACCGCCTCCGCGTTCCTGCCCAAAAGAAGGGTGCAGAGCCCTATCCAATACTGGGTCTGCGCACGTTCCGAAGGTTCCTGCTTTTTCAATGCCAAGCGGTATGCTTCGAGGGCTTTCCGGTACTTCCCCTGTTGAAAGTAGCTATCGCCGATCCGCGTATGGAGGACACCGTGAGAAACATCCCCGGACGGGGAGGACAGCATGGATTGATAAACAAAGATGGCGTCTGAGTAGTTTCCCACAGCGAACATCTTGTTCGCCTTGGCATATTCCTGGGTACTGGGAGACGCCAGCGAGAGGCTGGATGACAGAAGCATGAGTATTATAAGGAACAATCTCGGCAGACTTTTTCTCATGACACCTCCAGTCGCTGCAGAACTGTGTCAAATTTAACACAAACCAGAAGTCCGTTCAAGAGTTATCTTTCAAACAGTATTGATGGTTTTGTAAAAAATCCGATTTACCGCAGAGTCGCGGTAGCCTTCAAAAAAATAGCTGCCACTTAGGGAAACACGCAGAGGAAACCCATCAATTCCTATAATTCCTAAGTTTATTCTTCGCGTCTCAGTGTCTCCTCGGTACTCTTCTGACGAAGATATATGACTTCGAAGAAGTTTTGTATTTAGATCAGGAAAATAACAGTAGGGATATACAAAAGTGTCGAATGATCATACGACAAACAAATCAACACGTTAATGCCGTATTTGTGCTTTCATCCTTCGACAATATTTTCCGCATAGTATTTCATATCAGCATAAAAATAGAATAAACAAACATAATAACAATGGCTTAGTGCTTTGGCACGCATATTGAAATAGTAATTATCAAAGAGTGAACAAGGAGGTATCTATGTTTTTCAATAATTATGGGTGCAGGAACATCGGGCCCGATACGCTGAACGAGAAAAAGAGATTGGGCGAGGACTTTCTCCTGCTCGATGTGCGGACGCCGCAGGAGAACACCATGCAAGCCATTGAGGGCTCCTATCTTATCCCGATCCAGGAACTGGGGTATCGGCTCGAAGAGCTCCCGAAGGATAAAGAGATCGTCGTGTATTGCAGGACGGGAAATCGAAGCGCCCATGCATGCTCGTATCTTGCGGGTATGGGATACCACGTAAAAAATCTTGAAGGCGGGATCTTGACATGGAGTATGGCCGGAAATGTTTTGATGAGCAGGGCTTCATAATGAAAAGCCGGAAGTGTAAGGTCACGATGGTCACCGTGTTCTCACTTCTGCTTATGGCGTTGACGCTTATGGTGACGGCACTCAGCTACGCCGGCGAGGACCTCACCCTTGAGCAGGCCGTCGATACGGCGCTCAAAAATAATCCGGGGCTCAAAGCAACTGATGCGCAGGTCCAGGCCGCCGATGCGGGCGTACTCAGGTCCCTGTCCGGATTTCTGCCGAAGGTGACGCTGTCCGAGACCTGGAGCAGGACCGATAATCCGCTCATGGTGCTCGGGACGAAGCTGAACCAGGAGCTCGTAACTCCGGCGGACTTCAATCCCGCGGTCATGAACAACCCCGACCCGGCAACGAACTACAACACGAGGCTCTCGGTCATGCAGCCGGTGTGGAACGGCGGCAAGGAATATATCGGCAGGACGCAGGCGAAGCTCGCACGGGACGCCTCCATTCAGGACCGGGAACGCGTGCGGCAGGAGACGGTGTACAACGTGATCAAGGCCTACTATGGGTTATTGCTCGCACAAGAGTACTCCAAGGTCGCCGTCCAGTCGCTCGAAACGAGCGCGGCGAATGTACGGTTGGCTGAAGCGCGGTACAAGGCGGGCGCCGTGCTCCAGTCGGATCTCCTGCGGGCCAAGGTGCAGTACGCCGAGGTAAAAGAAATGGCCACACGCTCGGAGAATGGTGTGAAACTGGCAACAGCGGGACTCAACTACGCGATGGGCATTTCGCAGGGTTCGGAGTTCGATATCGCGGGGACGCTCTCGGCGCAGGACCTCAAGGTTGATATGAACACCCTGATCGTTGAGGCCGCATCGAAAAGGCCTGACCTCATATCCATGGGGCTGAACCGTCAAAATGCTGAGAAATCGATTAGCATGGCGCGAGCTGATTATTTCCCGAGCCTGAACCTTATGGGACAGATGGACTGGAACAGCGACCGACCCGTCGGCGACAATGCCAGGAGCTGGGCGATGATGGCAGTACTCCAGTGGAACCTTTTCGACGGGCTGGTGACCAGGTCAAAGACCAAGGAAGCGGTTGCCGCAAGCAGCAGGATGAAATCGCTTGAAGAACAGACCAGATCAGCCGTCCAACTCCAGGTCAGACAGGCCTATTACAACCTTTCGGCCTCTCTTGATCGGATCGCTGCTTCGGCAACGTCAGTACAGGAGGCTGAGGAAGGCTTGAGGATAGTTCAAAAGCGGTATGAGACAGGCATGACGACCTTTGTCGACGTGCTCGCTACTGAGAGCTCGCTCATCCGCGCAAGAACGAACGCGCTCCAGGCGCTCTACGACAACAACATCGCCCAGGCGGAGCTGAAGCTCGCGATCGGGACGTTGTAAAACAGCACCGAGTACTGCATACAGAGCACCACGTACAAAGGACAGAATGAACCTCCACGCAGCAAGCTGCGGGGTATCTTAAAATCTCCCCTCCCGCGACGGGTGGGGCTGGGGGTGGGTGATGCTCCGACTGCTGTCACCCTCACCTAACCTCCCCCATCAAGGGGGAGGAATCTATTTGGTGACCCTGTAGCGAGCTACAGGGAATTGCAAGTTAAATACAAGGAGACTGGGATGGACCTCAAAACCGTAAAAACAAAAATTATTACCATGGACAAAAAGATCGTTTACAGTGCATCGGTTGGTGCGGCGATCGCGATACTCGGGATGGGGTACATGATCTTCGGAAACGTGAACAGCTATGCCGAAACACCGAAAACCGAAGCCCCGGTTTCCGTAGCAACCATCATTGTCGAGCCCCGCACCATCGACTCGGTGGCAGCCGCGGCAGGGGCCTTGAGCTCCAAGAACACCTCGGCGCTTTCCAGCAAGGTCATGGGCAAGGTGGTTTATCTCAGCGTGCAGGAAGGCGACCAGGTTTCCGAGGGCAAACTTCTGATGAAGATCGACAGCGGTGAGATCAGGGCCCAGACTACCCAGGCGCAGGCGGCATACCATAACGCCAAGCTGCAGTATGGCCGCATCAAGAGCCTGTATGACTCAAAGGCATCGACCCAAAGCGAAATGGAACAAGCCACACTCGGGCTGGAGAGCGCTCAGGCCGGCCTCAAGGCCGCAAGGGCCATGGAGAGCTATACGATCATAGCCGCTCCCATCGCGGGCCAGATAGTAGAGAAGCGCATTAATCTAGGCGAGATGGCGCTCCCTGGCCAGCCCCTCATCAGGATCGAGGACAATAAGAACCTTCGCCTCGAGGTGACGGTGAAGGAGCAGGACATCCTGTCAATTCAGTCCGGTAAGCCTGTCAAAGTGCAGATAGACGCCATGCCCGGCGCAGAGATCAGCGGCAAGGTAGCGCAGGTGGTCCAGGCATCAGATGTTCGTACCCATTCATTCATCGTGAAGATCGACATACCGGCGAACAAAGGGCTCATCACCGGCATGTACGGCAAAGCCTTCTTCACCATCGGCAAACACGAGGCCATCCTGGTCCCGAAGAGCGCGGTGGTGGAAATGTCGGGCATCTCGGGCGTGTACCTCGTCTCCGCTGAAGGAAATGCCGTGTTCCAGATGGTCCAGGTCGGCGAGGAGCATGGTAATTTTGTGGAAGTGACCACTGGGCTTAAGAAGGGCGACCGGGTGATCGTCGATAAACATCTCGGCAGGATCGACGGCAAAAAGGTCGTGTTGGCAATCAACAGCAACTAATCAAAATCAGCCACAGAGACACAGAGGCACAGAGGTCGGACGATAGAATTTTTCTCCGTGTCTCCGTGACTCCGTGGCAGACTGTTAAAGGTTAGAATCATGAAACTCAATATCAGCGGCAAGATAACCCAATACTTCATCAACTCCCAGCTCACGGTGCTGCTCATGGCGGCAACGGCCGTGCTCGGGCTTTTCGCCCTCATTTACACTCCCCGTGAGGAGAACCCCCAGATCGTGGTCCCCGCGGCGAACGTGATGGTCATGATGCCGGGTGCAAGCGCCAAAGAGGTCGAGGAGCTCGTGTCAAAACGGCTTGAGTCCAAGCTCTGGGAGATCCCGGGCGTCGAGGACGTGTACTCGGTCTCGATGAACTCCCTGTCCGTGGTAACGGTAAAGTTCTTCGTGGGCCAGGACAAAGAGCGGTCGATGGTAAAGCTCTACGACAAGATCATGTCTAACATGGATTTCGCGCCGCCGGGCGCGTCCCAGCCGCTCGTGAAGCCCATTGACGTGGACGATGTGCCGATCGTGGCGATCACGCTGTCGCCGTCTCCCGGAAGCGCCTATAACGACGCCCAACTCAGGCTCGTGGCGGACAATGTGCTCGACGAGCTCAGAAAGGTCCCCGGCGTGGGCAATACCACGGTCATCGGCGGACGGAGCCGCCAGGTGCGCGTGGTCCTTGATCCGCTGCGCATCGCAGGCCACGGCCTCTCGCCGCTCCAGATCGCCGGAGCCATCAACGTGTCGAATACGAACCTGCTGTCCGGCGACCTAGACCAGGACAACAAGAAACTCACCCTTGAGACCGGCGGGTTCTTCACAAAAGCGAGCGACGTCAGGAATGCGGTGGTCGGCGTTCAGAACGGGAAACCGGTGTACCTCGGCGATGTGGCGGAGATCACGGACGGATTCGAGGAAACGGTAAAGCTTACCCGGATCGCCTTCGGGCAGGCCCACGACCATACAGACAAACACAACGCTGTTCAGGCCGACACGGGACCGGCGGCTGAACACCCTGCCGTGACAATAGCGCTGGCCAAACGGCAGAAGCTGAATGCGGTGAAGATCTCGGACCAGATACTCGCAAAGCTCGACGAACTCAAGAAGACACAGCTCCCGCCGGGCATCGCCATCACGGTGACGCGCAACGACGGAAAGACAGCCAACGATGCGGTGAACGAACTCGTGTTCCACCTCGTGGTCTCGATCATCGTAGTGATCATCCTGCTGTTCATCACGCTCGGCTGGCGCGAGGCCGCGATTGTGGCGCTCGCCATCCCGCTCACGCTCTTCATCACCCTCGCCATCGGCATGGTGGCGGGCCAGACGATTAACCGGATCACGCTCTTCGCGCTCATTCTTTCCTTAGGACTGCTCGTTGACGACGCGATCGTGGTGGTCGAGAACATCCACCGCCACTACAAGCTCCAGCAGCATTCGAGATTGCAGAGCGCGATCCTCGCGGTGAACGAGATCGGCATGCCCACGATCCTCGCGACCATCACCGTGGTGCTGGCCTTCATCCCCATGGCGTTCGTCACGGGCATGATGGGCTCCTACATGAAGCCGATCCCCTATAATGTGCCCGTGGCAATGGTCACCTCGCTCTTCGTCGCTTTTATCGTGACACCCTGGGCAAGCTACCGTCTCATGAAAACCGATCAGCACGGCGTGCAACCGCTGCCGCTGGAAGAAACGAAGCTCTACAAGGGCTATAAGAAAATCCTGGGACCGCTCCTGGAGAACCCCGGCAAGCGGAAGATCTTCATGGGGATCATCATCAGCCTATTCCTGATCGCGATGACCTTCCCGCTCGTGCAGTGGGTGAAGTTCCGGATGCTGCCCAAGGCGAACAAGAATACGTTCCTGGTCTCGATCGACATGCCCGAGGGAACGGCGCTCGAGAACACGGACCGCGTGGCCAGGGCAATCGGCGATTATCTTCGCCGCATTCCTGAGGTAAAGGACTACGAGACGTTTGTCGGCACCGGCTCGGTGATGGATTTCAACGGTCTCCTGCGCGGCGGGGCGTTCCGCGAGGCAAGCCACTTCGCCGATGTGCGCGTGAACCTCATCGATAAGGAGGAGCGTTCCACCTCGAGTGAGAAGCTCGTGCTCAAGATTCGTCCCGACATTACCAGGATCGCTCAGGAGAACCATGCGAACATCAAACTGGTTGAAGACCCGCCCGGACCTCCGGTGCGTGCGACCGTGGTCGCCGAGATCACCGGCCCGGACTACACTACTCAGCGCGAAATCGCCCGGGACATCAGGGCGCTCTTCGCAAAAA